>CALDID010000167.1 GCA_937901865.1 uncultured Treponema sp. | reverse complement strand
TCTTTTCATATTCCGTATGTACATAATTAGTTATGCCCTTGTTGTCGCCAATAATAACATCTGAATATTTCACAGCCATCTTTTCGCTATGCTTCAAAAGCCACTTTGCGTAAAACCTCCATTTATCTCGCCTCCATTCCAGTCCGTCGATGTTCGTAATGATTTTACCTTTGAACACTCGGCGGATTTTCGGCAAAAAGATACACCCCGACACGCCTAAAACGAGCATAATATCAGCATTTTCTTTCACCGCGATTTTCATAGATTCGTAATCATAAAGAATGCTGTCTTTGCCGTTTGCGTCGCGTTCAAGATATATCAACCGCGCGCCTTTGTATGTTTCAAGTTTTTTCTCGTATTTTCTCGCAGAGCAGAAGACTGTATATTCTACATCTGCGGGCGTGTAGTCAAGCAAGTTATCCACCAACGATTCAAATCCGCCGTAACACGCAGGAACGCCCACCGTCCCAATGACGTAGATTTTCTTTTTCGTTTTATTTTCAAGCATAACGCCTCCAAATTCCTTTGTTAGCGTTCTTTGACTTTCTTTTTTTGAAGAAAAATTATACGAATAAATCTTTTAAATCATATAAAATCAGATTTTGCTTATAGTTTTCATCAATATCTTCAAAACCTGAGCGCGAAAAGAAACCGTATTTTTTGCATACCAAACCGCTTTTATTCACCTGCTCAATTTCCTTATAAATCAAGCTCTGCGTAAGTGGTTCTGAACGAAACTTTGCTTCATAAAATATGTATTCGCTGTTGTTTTCAGTTACAATATCAAATTCGCCGTTTGTATGATTTTTTACATCGTCATAATAGTATTTACCAATTTTCTCAAAACCATCGTTAAGCTCTGCCCGACGATTTTTCATTATCAAAAACTGGCGGCACACTTCTTCAAAAGCGCGCGGAACATAATTCTTTTCAAAATCCTCTGCTATAAACCTATTATAAAAAACGTCGCTATCCATAACAGTTAGCCTTGAAAGATTACGGTAAATGTACTTGAAATAGAACAATGTCAACTGGTCGCACACATAGTACCCAGCTTTTTTCTTGTTGTTCTCATCATTGATGGGATTTACTTTTTTCACAACATTCATCTTTATGAGTTTTTCAAGGACATCCGCAAGAGTTGGCGAGCTGGAAACTTTTGACTGTGAAAGAATATCTGCAAATCGCACATAGCTCCTTGCAAGTGTTTCAAAAACCTCATAAGCATTATTCATTTTCTGAATTTCTGACTTCAGATACATTGTAACTTCTGTCTCAAGACGACTGGACGGGCTTGCTATCAGAGATATGATATTATCTTTTACACTTTTTTTTGCATCAACAAGGCGATTGTAATAAGGTATGCCGCCAAAGACAGCGTAAAGTCTTACTTTATCTTCATCAGAAAAACCTTTATAAAAAAGCGATGATTCATAATAATTCATAGGTTTCAAATCAATCACAAGGTCAAAGCGTCCATAAAGCGGATTTTGCTTTTCAACGAGCGATTTCATTGTGTCAACATAAGAACCACACAAAATCAGATGCAAGCGCGAACAATCTTTGTACTTATCAATCAAAGATTGAATGATACTGTCTAAACCTGCTATAATTTTATTCAAGTACGGATACTCATCTAAAACTAGAATAACATCTTTTTGCAAAGCCTGCTTAAAAACAAAATCTAAAAGTTGCTCCATAGAATCAAAAGAAAGTGGCGGAAAGCCGAATGCTTCGCTTACAATTTCAGAAAGACTCTTCACATTGTTTTCTTCTGATGTTTCTTTACATTCATAATATATCGAAAGCATATTAGTCAATGAAATACAGTGTTTTATGAGCTGCGTTTTTCCGACTCGCCTCCGACCATAAACAAGAGCGACATTTTGCTGTTCGTATGAGAAAAAAATATCCATCTGCTTTTTATAGTCTTCCCGACCTATAAAAGAGTCTGTATTATTCATAATAGTTCCTTTTACTCGAAGAAAACCGAGTCGATTCTTATCGAGTAAAATATAGTTTCATTTCTATGAATCGTCAAGACTATCTTTTCTTCCAAAATATTATCTCCGTATCGTCATAATACGGAAACAGGAAGTTGAATATTGTCAGCATCAAGCGGAATCGGAAAGGAAGACAAGCATAGCACACAACCTTTTCCAATCGGCTTATTTAAGCTTGGAAGAACAGAAAAATTCTTTAATGCCTCTTTGCAAGGATTTGAACTCTTTTTGATTTCAACAGGATAAAGCACATTATTTTCTTCTATA
>CALDID010000166.1 GCA_937901865.1 uncultured Treponema sp. | reverse complement strand
AAGGCTCTCGTATAGTGCTTTAGAAAAGATTATCGGGTCGAGCCCGATAATGACAGCTTAATTCTGTGTAAAAACGGGTCGAGCCCGATAATGACAATTATCGAACAGGTCTAATATTGCAAAATCATCATATCCCTTGTTATAATACGCCTATGGTTGAAAATAGAGAAAAACCGCCTGTGGCTCTTATAAAACCGTCCTCGACGGCAAAACCGCCTGTGGCTCTTACAAAACCGCCTGTGGCGACAAAACAGCCTGTGGCTGCGTATGCGGTGGGGGTAGGGGCTGGAAAAGCGGAATGGCTGACAATTGAAGCAATACAGACGATTGAAAAATGCAGCGTGATTATTTGCCCTCAGACAAAAAGGGGAAATAGCGTCGCGTATGAGATACTTGAAAAATCTGGTGTTGATGTATCGGCGAAAACGGTGGTAAAGGCGTTGTTTCCTATGACGCACGACAAAGAGGCACTCGATAAAAACTATAGCGAAATTGCTTTGCAGTGCATTGCATATCTTGAAAAAGGGGAGAATGTCGCTTTATTGACGATTGGCGATGTTGCTTTGTATTCGACGGCATACCAAGTCGCACGGCGGATAGAGAATAGGGGCTATTGCGTTGAATATGTATCAGGCATTAGCTCTCTGTCTGTTGCTTCGGCACTGGCGAAAACGGCACTTGTGGAAGGAAATGAGCCTTTGCACATTATCCCGACCGACGCGGCTATAAAGGAAGGAAGCCTCAAAGCCTCTCTTTCGCTTGACGGAACAAAAGTGTTAATGAAGCTAGGCAGAAGCTATGAAGTGGCGTTGAAAATGATTTATGAAATGCACTTAGAAGAAAAGAGCATTTTGGTGCAGAACTGCGGCATTGAAGGGGAGAGAGTGCTGTTTCTCAAAGAGTATGAAGCGGAAAATAAAGAATTGTATAAAAGCGAAACGTATTTTTCGATAATTATTATAAAACAAGTGCTTTAACGAATTGCTAATATGGCGGAGTTGATATGGTTTATATTGTTGGGGCAGGTTGTGGCGACCCTGAATTGATTACCGTGAAGGGCGCAAAGCTACTAAAGAGTGCTGATGTGGTTATTTGGACGGGAAGCCTTGTTAATCCTGAATTGCTCAAAGGAATAAAAAAAGGCTGTGCGGTGTATGATAGCGCATTTATGACGCTTGAAGAAGTGGTGTCGGTGATAGAAAAAGCAGAGAGTGAAGGCAAAACCACCGTTAGACTGCACACGGGCGACCCATCGATTTACGGCACTATAAAAGAGCAAATGGATTATTTTGCGAAAAAGGGAATTGTATTTGAAATCGTGCCTGGAGTGTCGAGCCTTTTTGGTGCGGCGAGTTCGCTCAAGGCGGAATATACGCTTCCTGGCGTTACGCAAAGTGTGATAATTACGCGCATTTCGGGAAAAACTCCTGTTCCAGAGCGAGAGGCTCTTTCAAAGCTCGCTTCTCACGGCTGTACGATGGCTATTTTTTTGAGTGTGGCGCGCATTGCGGAGGTGGTAGAAGAGCTTTTAAAAGGTGCATATACCGAAAACACTCCTGCTGCGGTTGTGTTCAAAGCAACGTGGGCAGATGAAATGATTTTGCGCGGCACGCTCGGCAATATCGCAAAGCTGACGATTGGCGAAAATCTCAAGAAAACGGCGATTATTCTTGTCGGCGATTTCTTAGACACTGCGTATGAGCGAAGCAAGCTCTATTCTCCCGATTTTGCCACCGAATACCGCCACCCACACCCATAGGGTGTTTTGTAAAAGCCATAGGCTGTGTTATAGTTAATCTATATGACAAGAGAAGTTCACGCTATTTGTTTTACAGAAAAAGGTTTTTTATTATGTTCACGCTTGAAAGAAAAAATACAATCTTTGCAGATATGCAAATGCTATAACCTTGAAAGCGATAAAAGCAAATGCCGTTTAGAGTGGTGCGAAGCGCATTTTAAGCAAGGCAGTGTGTTAGTTTTTGTTGGCGCATTGGGGATTTGTGTCCGCACGATTGCGCCGTATATCAAGAATAAGACGACTGACCCCGCTGTATTGTGCATAGACGAATTAGGCACGTTCGTCATCTCGGTGCTTTCGGGGCATATCGGCGGCGCAAACAAGGCTGCAAAGGCTATTGCTGACATTCTGCACGCAACTCCTGTTATCACTACCGCCACTGACATAAACGGCAAACAAGCAATAGATACTTGGGCTATCGAACATAATTATAATATCGCAAATCCGAGCGCAATAAAGACCGTGAACGCCAAAATCCTCCGCGACGAACCTCTGAGCCAAGCTGATTATGACAGTTTATGCCTAACGCCTATCAAGCCGACTTTTGAGAAACCGCCTGTGGCTTTTACAAAACAGCCCACGGCTGCTGTGGCGGCGGTGGGGGTGGGGTGTAGAAAGGGAGCGGAGGGAGAAAAGATAATTGAAGCGGTAAAAAAGTGTTTAGAAGAAAATGGCATAGAAAGAAAAGAGCTGTTTGCCATTGCGTCGATAGACATTAAAAAAGAGGAAAAAGGGCTTATTGAGTGCGCACTTTATTTTGGTGTGCCGTTTGTAACGTTTAACAAAGATGAATTAAATAGAGTGTGCGGCTCTGTAAGCAAAAGCGACTTTGTAAAAAACACGGTCGGTGTTGACTGCGTATGCGAAAGAGCCGCTTTGTGTGCAAGCAAAGGAATTCTTGTGGCGCAAAAGAAGAGTTACGGCGGCGTTACCGTGGCGGTGGCTAAAAAGAAATGTGAAATATTATGAAGCCTGAAAAAGAGCGTCAAAAGAAAGCAAAGATACGAGAAATAGAGTTTGCAAAAGTGCGCGCGTTCGTCGATATAGCAATGACGGAAGAGCGTTTTTTTGCATACACAATCACACCATATACTAGTAAGCAAAACGAGAATATAGTAGCAAATGTTTCTATTACGATAAGAAAAGAATTATGGCTCTTTGTTGCGCTTGAAAAGATGAGCGATGATGTGGCGAAGGGTATGGAGAGTATAGCGAGTTTATGCAAAATACTGGCGAAACTTTGTGTAAACAATAGCGGAAATACGCTTGAGATGCGGCGGCTTTGCAATAGTGCATTGAAGACAATCCGCGAGCCGTTTTGGTACGATATGTATTATCGAGAAGATAATTATAAGCCTCATTCCCGTTTGAGCTTTAGCGATATGGAATATATTGGCGGCGGCTATAGCATTTTGCGCCGCTTAGTAACACAAGAAGAGTTTATGAGCGTTCTTGGCTATAATTTGTCTACATTTCCTTTTGATACAGACCCTGTCGATAATGTGAGCTATATTGACGCAATGCGCTATTGCAATGTATTGAGTGAGCTTGAAGATAGAGAACCTGTGTATGCTCTCAATGGAGAGATAAGCGCAGATAAATGGGAAGATATGATTCTTTCTGACGAGGGAACGCAGTTTTATTATAATAAAAACGCAGACGGCTTTCGGCTTCCGTGCGAAATCGAAATGAATTACCTCAAAGACCGAGATAGAACGATAAGTGAGCATATTGCGGTATATAGTAAAGATACAGATTGTTTTTTGCCGAGTTGTTCTTATGCACAAGGGGAGAATGAAAATAGAGTATCTTTTGTTGATGATGGCTATAGAGGTTTAAGTTTCCGTATTGTCGCAAAGTTCTGCGTTTGAAGTGAGAATAGACTTTCAATAGACCTGTTCGATAATTGTCATTATCGGGCTCGACCCGATAATCTTTTTGCCTATATTGCAATAGATTGCCGTATCAAGTACGGCAATGACATACTGTTTCCGAACAGGTCTAATAGAGATAAATAGACAAATATTTGCATAAAATTATATATGGCACTTGAAAAATATATTTTCTGAGTTATCTTTAGATAGTAAGATACTTTTTAAGCCTAATGCGGCTAAGTATGCTATGCTTTAAACAAGCTGTGCTTGCAGGAGGAAATAATATGAAGACTGCTATTTATATTTTAGATACAAAGGTTTTGGAAGACAAAGAGCTTTTTGCGCGAGAGTATGCAAAGATGACAGATTACCGTAAAAAGCGCATAGACTCTTATAAAGCTGACAACGACAAGCGGCTTTGTTTGGGAACGGGGATATTGCTTTCTTATGCCGTGGCAAAGGCAGGATTGAACGAGAGTGAGCTTGAGTATGTTAAAAAAGAAAGCGGTATGCCATACTTTAAGAACAAAAGCGATTTTCACTTTAGCCTATCACATTCAAGCGAGCGGGCGATGTGTGCTGTCTCGAGCGAAGAGATAGGGTGCGATGTGGAGTTAGCAGGCAATGGCGAAAAGGATATGAGCGATAGCATAGACTGGACGAAAATCGAAAGCTATGCAAAAGCCACTGATACACCGCTTGCGTATCTTATGGGCGGCAAGGGCAGAATGGACAGTGCATTTAAGTTCACGGGGTTTGAGCGGGGCGATGGGTACATATACACGGTGTGTTCAAAGCAAGAGTTGAGCGATGAGGATTTAGAAGTCGTAGAACTGTAAGACAAGAACTATATAAACAAGCTCCTAGAAACCACAAGCAACTTCTAGGAGCTTGTTTTGTTATGCTTCTTTAGCTAAGTTTACGAGCGTCTGCAAGGCTTCTTTGTTTATTCTCTAGCAAAATCTCTTCGGCTAGATATGCGTCGCTTAAACAATGAAAATCACTTGTGCCGTTTCGCATAAAAATATACGTCTTTGAATGGTAAAATAACTCCATTGCCTCTTCTGTTGTAATATGTGCCATTTTTGCAAGAAGTATTATTATGCGTGCATATTTCATTTGCAAAAGCGTTTTATTAGCTAGCATTTCTCAACTCCTTTTTATGTTATACGAATCTTCAAATGTTAAAACTTCTTCCATAATTCTTTGGTCAACAAAACAAATCTGATTATTAGGCTTTTCATACTTCAAACGTTGTAAAGCAATATCTTTATCGATGAGATGAGAAAAATACAATTCAACCGTATTAAAAACTTTATCATTTGCAATTCCTCCCTCTATTATGTCGTATTGCAAATAATCTTTTTTTCCAGTACGACATCTAAGAATAAAATCTAACCATTCTTCGTTATATTCTGTAAACAGCTTATATCGATATTTACTTGATGAATATTGTTCATTAAGTAAATAAATATTCACATAAGCACTTTTTCCTAAATCAATAAAACGTTGTACCCATTTTTCTGCTTGCATTTGCAAGTTTGTTGTGTAAAAGCCTTTTCCGAAATCAAGATTATTGCGTCCATAAGATACAAGCGGTTTGTTGACGATAACGGTAGACCCGTGAAAAACTCTCATGCTACAAAGTTCCTTTCTTTTAATACAGAAATTATCTCGTCAACAATATATTCTTTGCTTTGTGTGTGCAATGCTTCGTAAGACGGGATAATATATGAATACAACAGTCCTGATGTTTTGAGTATTGCAAAAACTTCCTCGCCGTTTTTATGCAATGCTTCAGCTACATTTTCTATGCAAAATACAACATATTCAACTTCTCTTTCGCTCATATATCTATTCCATTGCCTCCCTTTTTATTATAGCACAGAGCTTAAAACTTGTCGAATTGGGGGTGTGTTGACAGAAAAATAAAGGGCGCGTAGAATCTAATTGTATCAAATATATTAGGAGATTGATATGATTGAGAGTGCAAAGGCTCTTATTGCTTCTCGGCGAAGCGTAAGGACTTTCAGCGACGAAGAGCTAAAAAGCGATGTGTTGGCGGCTATAGCGGAATGTGTTGCAGGAAAAACAAATCCGTTTGGTGTCGAGGTTGAGTTTCGGCTTTTAGACGCGAAAAAGCACGGACTTTCTAGCCCTGTTATTGTGGGCGAAAAGTATTATTTGGCGGCAAAGGCGAAAAAGGGGAGTGAGATAGCCTACGGATACAGCTTTGAGTATGCTCTTTTGTATGCACTTTCGCTTGGTGTTGGCTCGGTAATGCTTGGCAGCTCGTTGAATAGGGCGGCGTTTGAAAAAGCGATGGACGTGAAAGAAGACGAAGTGATGTTTGTTGCAAGTCCGCTCGGATATACGGCACAAAAGATGTCGATTCGTGAAGGACTTATGCGAAAAGGAGTGAAAGCTGATGAGCGATTAGCGTTCGATAAACTATTTTTTGAAAACAATTTTGCCTCTCCGTATAGCAAAGACGACGAACTGAAATCGGCTTTAGAAGCGGTGCGCTTAGCTCCTTCTGCGGTGAATAAACAGCCGTGGAGAGCGGTTGTAGACGGTGATAAAGTGCATTTCTTTGAAGCAAAGACAATGAAAAGCAATGCTTTAGGTGATTTGCAAAAAGTGGATATGGGAATTGCGTTGTGTCATTTCGACCTTGCAATGAAAGAAAGCGGCGTAAATGGCAGATTTGAAATCTCCGACCCGCATTTGCCTCTTGCAAGCGGAGTTGAATATAGTATGACCTATACAAAGCAATAACAAGAAAAGCAAGACTGACTTTTATACACGTTCAGTCTTGTTTTTTATAGCGATTTCTTTTCTCAGCGGAATACCTTTTTCAATTTTCTATCCAATTAAATTAAAATCATCTGCAATAAACTCTGCACTTTCTGCCCAAAGTCCAGAGCTGATGTTTTTTAGGTTTCTGAATGTTTTTGAACTATAGAAGCGACCTAACATTTTATCGAAAGAAATCTTTTTTGATTCTGATAAAATGCGAACAACCTGCTCAATTTTTATAAGCATATCTATTGTAATATTCTGCCCATTAAACTCAAAATAATTCATATTATATCTCTATATCTCGTATAAACTTCAAACAGTTTAATGCTTTTTGTGTATGAAAAGAAATTTGGTCATTTGCCTTGAAAAACTGTAATTGTTCCAAAGCCATTTCTTCAGTATAAACACCAGAAACATACAAAGCTATCGTTCTCATTGTGTTATCATTTGCAACAGCACCTCTCACTATATCATAAGTATGAGAAAGCCCTCCATTCATACGATTTTCTTTTATGAACTCAAGCCAATCACGATTCATTGAATCAAAAGTAAGTATGTTCAGGCGATAATCAAGAACCGCTTCATATTCTTTTACAAACTTTCCAGAACCACCATAACGAATATAAAGGTTTTCTGCCCATTTTTTAGCTTGCTCAAACAATGTTGTTGTATAAAATCCTGTACCAAAATCACGACTTTTACGAGATTTTGACAAATCTATTCGTGAGAACTTACAGTTTGTTCCGTGATATAGTTTAATGATTTTCATATTTACCGCGTTGTACAACATCTTCAACAAAAGAAACAGTTTCTTCAAGACTTTGTGTATGAAGAACATCATATTGCTCTCTCACAAGAGAAAGTATACTATTTTTTTCAAGAATAGAGAATGCTTCAGATTCGCTTATATTATGATTATTTGCATATCCTTGTACCGCTGTAACGACTAATAAATTTGTATCAATCTCATCTTGAAATGTATTACTCATATAATTACCTCTATCCTATTTTCTTAAAATTTAAGAATGACAAAAAGGCTCTATAATTCTCAATCTTTTTCTTATTAGACCTGTTCTATAATTGTCATTATCGGGCTTGAGCCGATAATCTGAGGCACAGCCTCTTTTTCAA
>CALDID010000165.1 GCA_937901865.1 uncultured Treponema sp. | reverse complement strand
CGGAGAAAATAGAATGTCTGAAAAGCGAAGAACAACTATGGGCGTTTTAGGCTCAGTTATCGTGAAGCTAACCGTAGTGATTTTGCTGGTGGTAACGCTCTTCCCGTTCTTTTGGGTGGTGCGCACATCGCTCACGCCGAATAAATTGGTGTTTACGGAAGCGACGCGAATGATTCCGAGTCAGCTGACGATGAAGAACTATGCGCGCGTTTTGGGCTTGGTGAGTGCAGAAGAATCAATCGCCTTAGGCGGCACGGGGCAGAGCGTAAACTTCCTTATCAATTTGCGGAACACGCTTATCATTGCGACGATAACGACGATATGTCAGGTGCTGTTCAGTGCGATGGCAGGCTATGGCTTTTCGCGCCTTACGTTCCCCGGACGCGACAAGGTGTTTATGCTGATTTTGTCGGCGATGATGGTGCCTGGCGTGGTGATGATGATTCCGAACTTTGTCTTTGTGAGGCAACTCGGATTGCTGAACACATATGCTGGCGTGGTGTTGCCTGCGGTGTTTATGACACCGTACAGCGTGTTCTTTATGCGCCAATTCTTTATGGGCATTAACAAAGAAATCGAAGAGGCGGCGTATTTGGACGGTGCGGGGCAGTATATGACGTTCTTTATGATTATTATGCCGCTTATGCAGACCGCGCTCGCCACGCTTTCGGTTACGGTTTTTATCAATACGTGGAACGATTATATGTGGCCTTTAATCGTGGGCAAAAAGGAAAGTCTCCGCACGCTCACTGTTGCGCTCGGTGTGTTCCGTTCGCAAACGCCGCAAGGACAGCCAGACTGGAGCGGCTTGATGGCAGGAACAACATTGGCAATCGCGCCTGCTTTGGCGATTTACAGCGTTATGGGCAAAAAGATTGTCAATTCTATCGGCTTTAGCGGTTTCCGTTGATAAGGATATAGCAAGGGGATTAATCCCCTTGTCAAAACTATACGAATACAAACACAACATATAGAAGGAGTTGTTTTTATGAAGAGATTTGGAAAGATTGCAGGTGTTGCACTGGCTTCACTTTTGGCATTGGCTTTGACGAGCTGCGGCGGAGAGAAATCAGCTTCGAGCGGCGGTTCTTCGAGCGGAAAACAGGTTACAATCCGCTATCAGCTTTGGGATTCGGCTCAGCTTCCTGCGTATCAGGCGGCGGCAAAGGTCTTTATGGAAAAGAACCCAAATATCAAGGTCGAAATTGCGCAGCTCGGTTGGGACGATTATTGGACAGGATTGCAGACAGAAATGGTCGGCGGCACGGCGGGCGATGTGTTCACTGACCACCTTGCAAAATACATCGACTTCGCGTCAAAGAATCAGCTTGTTGACCTCACGCCGTACATCGAGCGCGATAAGGTTGATATGTCAATCTATATGAACGACCTCGAAAAGCTCTGGCAGACAAAGGACGGCAAGACCTACGGACTCCCGAAAGACTGGGATACGATTTGCGTTATCTATAACAAGAACATCACCGACAGCGCGGGCGTTTCTGCCGATGAGCTTAACTCGATGACGTGGAACGCAGAGGACGGCGGCTCGTTTGAAACGATGATTAAACGCCTCTCTTACGACGAGAACGGCAACAACGGACTTTCTCCCGCGTTCGACAAAAAGCACGTTGCGCAGTATGGCTTGGTATTGGCTCGAAGCGACGACCGCGGACAAGCGCAGTATTCGCCGCTCGCATATTCAACGGGCTGGACATATACCGACGGCTTGTATGACAGCAATTATCACTACGACGACCCGCGCTTTATCAGCACGATTGAATGGATGAAAAAGATGCAGGACGAGGGCTTCCTCGCGCCGTATACCGAAATCGCTAACGGCTCTGCAACGGTCTTTAACGCAGGTCGTGCGGCTCTCGTGTTCGACGGTTCTTGGATGATTGGCACATACAAGGCAATCGAGGGCTTTGATGTGGGATTTGCGCTTTTGCCAGAGGGTAAAGAGGGCAGAAGAAGTATGATTAACGGCTTGGGCGATTCTATTTGGACAGGCTCAAAGCACAAAGAAGAGGCGTGGCAGTGGGTCAAGTTCCTTGCAAGTCGCGAATCTCAGGAGATTATCGGCAGCTTCGGCGTGGTCTTCCCTGCAATTCAGTCGGGCGTAGACAAGGCTCTTGAAACATACAAGAGCAAAGGTTGGGACGTTTCTGCATTCACGACAGAGGCAACAACGCCGAATTGCACGTTCCTCTATCCGATTCTCGACAACAGCGTGGAAATCGGTCAGATTATGACACGCACATTCGACCAGATTTTCTTGGGCGAGCTTGATGCAAAGACTGCGCTCACAGAATCAAACAAGAACATAAAGGCATTGTTTACTAAGTAACCTCGCCACCCTTTATCCCCCCTCTCCTGCTAGGAGAGGGGGAGGGGAGAGGTTATAACGGAGAAAAAAATGGCTATAACATTTGATGACGAGAAGAAAATCTTTTTGCTGCATACGCCTCATTCGACGTATGTCATTCGCATTTTTGAAGGCAGAGTGCTTCACGGCGGCTGGGTGAAGCGGATTAAAAACTATTCTGGTGCGTGTGCAATGCCGCTGATAGATAGAGCATTTGCGGCTGTTCCAGAAGATTTGCATGGCAAGTGCGATTTTTCACCCGACACGGTGCAGTGGGAATATCCTGTTGCATTGCGCGGCGACACGAGAAGCCCTGCGATTGAGGTTATCGGCAACGGCGGTACGGTGGAATGTGAGCTTTTGTATGAGGCGCACCGCATTTACAAGGGCAAAAAGGCTCTTGTGGGACTTCCTGCCACATACACGAACACAGATGACGAAGCCGACACGCTCGAAATTGATTTGTACGACCCGAATAGTGCGCTCAAGGTAACGCTGTTCTATACCGTGTGGAACACGCTCGACGTGATTTGCCGCCACAGCGTTTTGAAGAACAGTGCAAAAGACGTGCTTGATGTGCGTTCGGCGATGAGTGCAAGCGTCGATTTTCCGCACGCGCGCTTCTCGATGCTGCAGCTCTCTGGCGCACACGCTCGCGAACGCCACGTTATTATGCGCGAACTCGTCCCGGGAATGCAGAAAGTGGAAAGCCGCCGCACCGCTTCAAGCCACCAGCAAAATCCGTTCATCGCACTCGTTGAACAGGGCGCGACAGAAACTCACGGCGATGTTTTCGGCTTTAACCTTGTGTATTCAGGCAACTTCACGGCGCAAACCGAGGTTGACCAATACGGCGTATCTCGCGTGCAGCTCGGTATCAATCCGTTTAATTTCTCGTGGAAACTCGCGGAGGGCGAAAGTTTTACCACGCCAGAAACCGTTATGGTGTATTCGCAAAACGGCTTAGGCGAAATGAGCCGCATTTATCACGATTTGTATCGCTCAAATCTCTGCCGCGGAGAATGGCGGGACAAGGTTCGCCCGATTGTCATCAACAACTGGGAAGCGACGTATTTCAATTTCAATTCCGAAAAGCTCTTTGCGCTTGCAGACACTGCGGCGGCGGAGGGAATCGAATTGTTCGTGCTTGACGACGGCTGGTTTGGCAAGCGAAATAACGACTGGACATCGTTGGGCGATTGGGACGTATTTACCGAAAAGCTCCCGAACGGCTTGAGCGAGATTAGCGAGGGGATTCACGCGCGGGGAATGTTGTTCGGCTTGTGGTTTGAGCCAGAGATGATTTCGCCCGACAGCAATTTGTACCGCGCACACCCCGATTGGTGCTTGCATTGTACAGAGCGCAGCCGTACACTCGGTCGCCATCAGCTTGTGCTTGATATGAGCCGCAAAGATGTGGTTGATTACCTGTTTGAAAAGCTCTCGGCGGTGTTGTCTTCGTGCAAAATCGACTATGTGAAATGGGATTTCAACCGCAGTCCGAGCGATGTGGGTTCTGCGCTCTTGCCTGTCGAAAAACAGCAGGAAGTCTCTCACCGCTTCTATCTGGGGTTGTACGATTTGCTTGAGAGGCTGAACAAAAAGTTTCCGCATATTCTCTTTGAGTCTTGCTCGGGCGGCGGCGGTCGCTTTGACCCTGCGATGCTCTACTATATGCCGCAGACGTGGACGAGCGACAATACCGACGGACTTTCGCGCCTCGCGATTCAAGAAGGCACGTCGATTGCGTATCCTGCCTCTGCGATGAGCTGCCACGTTTCCGCAGTTCCGAATCATCAAGTCGGTCGCGTAACAAGTTTGAGCCTTCGCGGACACGTTGCAATGGCTGGCACGTTCGGCTATGAGCTGGATTTGAATAAGCTGTCTGACCTTGAGAAAGCCGAGATTAAAGAACAGGTCGCGTGGTACAAAGACATTCGCCACACGGCAGAGTTCGGCGATTTGTACCGTTTGCGCTCTCCGCGTTCTTGCACAGCGTTCAGCGAAAGTCCGCTTTTTGCGTGGGAAAGCGTGGAAAAGGACAAGAGCAAGGCGGTTGTTACGGCGGTGTGGTCGTTCTCCGAAGCGAACGAGAGCTATGATATTTTGAAGCTCGAAGGTCTTGACGAAAATGCGAACTACAAAATCAAGAGTCTTGCAGGATTGTCGATAAAAATGCTGGTGCGGCAGTTCTTCCCGTCTGCACCAGACAGCGAGTTCTGTGTTGTTGCAGATGACACCGTGATTTCGGGCGAAGAGCTGATGAATATCGGCTTGTGCATTATCAACCGCACGAACTACGGCGGCAGTCTGCATTTCAAACTCGAACGAGTATAAATCTTTTTCCCTCTATTCTCCTTCTCGGGCGCACCGTGTTCGCAATGCGGTGCGCCGTTTTTTGTGCTAAAATGCGCCGTAGATAAAGGGACTTCCGCCTGTATAGCATAAACAGAAAAGCAAGCCGAGATACACAAAAAAAGCAGTGAGATGTGAAATCTTCTTGAAATCGAGAATAGGGTAAAATGCTTTGTCGCGATTTTGAATTAAGATTGTAGAAAAAGCAAAAACGGCGATAGAAATAAAGCTCCAAAAATAAGGCTGATTAAGTCCTGTTGTGAATAAAAAAAGCCTGTGATAAATAAAAAGAGCGTCGGTGATTGAGGTCGCGCGAAATGGTACCCACAAAAGAGATACAAACGCGAATGTCAACAGGACAGAAATTGAGCGCGGAAGCACAATTCTTTTTGTTTCGCATAAGTGGCGGAACTTCTTGTGAATTGCAAGAGCAACTCCGTGCAAAAATCCCCAAAGCACAAAGTTTATTGTTGCGCCGTGCCAAAGTCCGCAGAGCGTCATTGCGAAAATTAAATTAAACATCTGTCGTGTTTTTCCTTTTCGGTTGCCGCCGAGAGAGATGTAAATGTAGTTGCGAATCCAAGTTGAAAGCGAAATATGCCATCTCCGCCAAAAATCAGTTACATTTTCGGCAAGGTACGGCGTATTGAAATTTTGCGGCAGATTAAAGCCGAGCATTTTTCCTGCGCCAATTGCCATATCTGAGTAGCCCGAGAAATCAAAATAAATCTGCAATGAATACGAAACGAGTGCGAGCAAAATCGAAGCCGAACTGAACGCCGCAGGTGTTGCATAGACTTCATTGACGAAAACGGATAAATGGTCAGCAAGAACGATTTTTTTGAATAATCCGAAGCAATAAATTTGAAGCCCGTCAGATAGATTCTTGCGTGTGATGTTTCGTTCGCTGTCTAATTGCATAAAAAAATCCGAGGCTTTTTGAAGCGGTCCTGAAGTTAGTTTTGGGAAAAAAGACAAATACAGTGCCGTATGCAAAAAATCCGCTGCAGAATATTCTCCTCGCGCAATGTCTGCAAGGTAACTTATCGCGCTGAATGTGAAAAAAGATACGCCGAGCGGAACGATGATATTTAAATGTGATTTTTCGGCGAACTTGTAAAAACACAGCAAAATCACAAGTGAGACAATTCCCATATATTGCCATGTTTTTTTCTTTCGCTTTGCACAAAAATAAGTTAAGATGATTACAGAAAACAACACTGCTGCCGCAATCCAAGATTGAAATGCAATAAAAATAAAACTTGCGATAAGCAGAACAATTTTACTTTTTGTTAGTGCTGATAAAAACAAAACAACAACGAAAAGTGCATAAAAATAGAAGCTAAAAAGCGACATTTTGGCTCTCCTGTGCAGAAATAAAGTCAGAAAGTTCATCTGCGGCGATTTTATGTCCGTTGCGGTTGATGTGTCCGCTGAACGCAGTTCCCGTGCAAAATCCGTGTGTGGTTTTATGCTCTGTTATCCACAGTTTTTCTGTTGCAGCAGTCAAATCGATAAAATCAATTCCGTGCTTTTTTGCTGATTTTGCAAATTCTTCAATCCCGAAGTTATTAAAAACAAGATTCCCGTTTTTATCGGGTTTCGGGGTTGGGTGGTAAAAAATGACGATATGCTTGCCGTTTGAATTTTTCGCAATATATGAAAAAAGATTGTCATACGCATTTGAATCTATTGTTTTGTTCGAAAAATCATTTGCTACAGACATGTTTTTTTGTGGCAAAAACAGTTGCAAAAGTCCGTGTTCAAATTGAGAATAAAACAAACGAAAAAACGGAAAATGCTGCAAAAATGCAATAATTCCCTTGCTGTAGCTCGAAGCAAAATCTATTCTTTCTGAAAGAAGCGATTTTATCTCTTCTTCTGAAAAATCAACGCGAGAAGTTTCAATGAGTGCATATTTCAACGTATCTTGCGTTGTGTTTTGAGAAAGATACTTTGCGCATTTCAAAAAATGATGCCCACTAATTCCGCGATTATAGACTGAAAGCGGAATATTTTTTTTAGAAAGATATTCTGAAAGAAGAGAGGCTGTGTTTTCGTTTTGAAAAACATTCGTCGCCTCCATGTGAGAAGAACCGAGAATGAGAATGTCAGGATTTTCGATAACAGCGCGGTTATTGAAGCCTTTTGCGTCGAGTCGCCCCCACGAAATGCCTTCGGTCATTTTTAGCCACGAAGAATGCGGCTGCCACACATAATCTGTCGTATGAAGTGGGTTTTCGATGTGCAGCGGCAAATGATAATAAAAATAAAGCAAAAAATTGAGAATAAAAAGTGCTAAAACACCGCTTACGCAAATTCGTACAAAAGCAATCGGAACTTCAAGATATTTTTCTTGTGTAGTCATTTTGTATATCCTTAAATCAAACAGATTTAATCGCTTGTTTTACTCTTATAAAACAGACGATAGCAAGAATATAACTCTTATCAAACAGAAATTCAAGAGCGGTAACGCATATTTAAGTATGATATTTGTATGAGTTTCAAAGAGAATTTAAAAGCCGAATTATCGTATCAAGATATGTTAGTAAAAGAACTTGCGGTAAAAACGGGTATTAGCCGCCGCACTCTCGACAATTATCTGCGTGAAAATCCTGCAAGTCCGACGGCGGAAAATGCGGTGAAAATCGCGCTTACACCGTGAATTGCACCATTTGGTCGCTGATGTCGGCAATCGCGTCTTTCATTCTGATTGACATTCCTGAAAGGTCAACGCCGCTTTCACTTACGCGGTGCGCGCCTTGGAACATTTGCACCATACTTTGATTCATCTCGCCGCTGGTTTCTTTGAGTTCGCTGACGTTTTCCAAAATCGTCTGTCTGCCTTCGTTCATTTCGCGCGCCGCCTTTGCCACGTCGCTGCTTGATTCTTTCATCTGCTTGAGCGAGCCCATAACCTGCTTTGAGCCTTCGGTTTGCTCGTCCATTGAGCCTTTTATTTGCTGCACGAGTTGGTTTGTGCGAACGATTTCGTCCGACACCACCGCAAAACCGCGCCCAGCCTCGCCTGCGTGCGCCGCTTCGATAGCCGCGTTCATTGCCAAAAGATTGGTTTGGCTTGCAATCGACGCAATCGCCGTGTTTGCCTCCTGAAGCATTTTTGATTTCTCTTCAATCTGCAAAATCTTTTCACTTACAGCTTTTTCCTTGCTCTGCC
>CALDID010000164.1 GCA_937901865.1 uncultured Treponema sp. | reverse complement strand
TCACCCAGAACACCTATTTTGTGGGAAGCAACATCAAAAAGACGGATTTTGTCGCACCTGTTGCCCTTGAAGAAGGCTTGCGCCGCACCATTGACTACGAGTTTGTGCAGAAAGTGCAGGGGCATACATTCAGCTGCGAGTAACGAAAAAAGCCGTCCAGCTGGATAGCGAAAGTACTTCAAACAATACGATAGAAATAGCTGCGGAAGAAGTTGAGCTTTATCGGCTAAAAAGTAGTACAGAGATTCTCATAAATACTTGAAACGATTGTTTACCTTTCCTCTTTTATAGACAGTTGCGCAGTTCTATACTATAATTTTCTCATGAGTGCAATGAAAAATATGCGGAAAATGCCGATAGGTATACAAGATTTTGCGACAATCCGAACAGATGGTTATGTCTATGCAGACAAGTCAGCTTTTGTCTATGAACTTGCAAATACGGGAAAATCATATTTTTTAAGCCGCCCTCGACGCTTCGGCAAAAGTCTCTTAGTCAGTACTCTTGAAACCTATTTTTTAGGCAGAAAAGAGCTTTTTCAAGGACTTGTTATTGAAGACTTAGAACACGATTGGACACAATACCCTGTGCTGAAATTCAGCCTTGCTGGCGGAGATTTTTCTACAAAGGACGGGCTTGAAATTGCGTTGCGAAGTTGGCTTTCGGACTTTGAGAAAAAATATGCTCTTTCAAACAACGAAGAAACTCTTTCGGTTCGTTTTAAGGATGCGTTAAAAAATGCATTTGAGAAAACGGGAAAACAAGTCGTTGTATTAGTGGACGAATACGATAATCCTTTACTCAAGGCGATTGACAAAGAACAAGAAGAAGACAACCGCAGAATATTCAAATCATTTTTTGCGGTGCTCAAAGACTGCGACGCATATACTCGCTTTGTGTTTTTTACGGGTGTAACAAAATTCAGCAAAGTTTCTATCTTCAGCGACTTAAATCAGTTGCAAGATATTTCAATGATTAAAAAATATTCGAGTGTATGCGGTATCACGCAATCAGAATTAGAAACGGCTTTTTCACCAGAAATCGAAGCAATGGCGGCGGCAAACAATCTTTCAAAAGAAGAGTGTCTTTTAAAACTGAAAAAGCTCTATGACGGCTATCATTTCTGCGAAAAATGTGAAGATATTTACAATCCGTTTAGCCTTATAAATGCGTTCAGTTCCCAAAAGTTCGGCAAATACTGGTTCTCTTCAGGTACACCAACTTTCTTAGTGCGCCGATTGAACGAAATAAACTTCAACCCAAAACACTTTTCCGACGGCTCTTTATTTATCACAGAAGACGAAATCAGCGATTACCGTCCTGATAATCCCGACATAGTGCCTCTGCTCTATCAATCAGGTTATCTTACGCTCAAAAACTATAATGAGCGTTATGATAATTATTCTCTCGATTTTCCGAATGACGAAGTAAAATATGGATTTATGACAAGTCTAACACCTGTCTATTCTGCCGATAATCGCACACTCTACAAAATCGGTGTAAACTTTAGCTCCGAAACGTGCAATATAGACGGTTGGAAAGTTAGATAATCATATCTATGCAACAAAAAAGAGCCTATCGCTTGATAAGCTCTTTTTATTTATCTGATAGGATTTTATCTCTTCATATTCACAGCAGTGCTCAACATAGTATCGCTTGTCTGAATTGCCTTGCTGTTGAACTCATACGCTCTCTGTGCCACAATCATCTGCACCATTTCGTTTACAACAGACACGTTTGACATTTCCAAAAACTTGTGCTTTGTAACGCCCATTCCCTCATATCCTGGTCGGCTCGCAATCGGCGCACCAGACGCATTAGACACCTTATACAAATTATCGCCCAACGCTTCAAGACCGACAGAATTCGGGAAGCGATACAGCTCAATCTGCCCTACTTCCACAGGGTCGTTCACGTCCGCCACACGAACAGAAACACGTCCGTCGTCGCTGATTGCGATTGTTTCAGGAATCCAGCCTTCTGGCATAATGATTTCTGGCATCATACGAAGACCATTTGCGTTTACCATTTGTCCTGTAAGGTCAATTTTGAACGAACCGTCGCGCGTATAAGCATAACTGCCGTCGTACTGCTGCACGCGAAAAAATCCGTCGCCTACAATCGCCATATCCGTTTCTACGCCAGTCGCCTGCAAAGACCCCTGTCTCATAATGCGCTGAGTTGCCGCAACCTTTGCACCTGCGCCCATCTGCACGCCAACAGGTGTAACAGTATCTTCTGTTGCAGGAGTGCCCGCGAGCTTCACATTCTGATAAATCAAATCCTCAAACTCAACTCTTTGCTGCTTAAAACCTGTTGTGTTGACGTTTGATAAGTTGTTAGAGATAGCGTCAATATTTGACTGCTGTCCGTTCATTCCTGTTGCTGCTGTCCAAAGGCTTCTTACCATAGTTTTTTCCTCATTCCGCTCTTATTTTTTATCGATTCGTTGCCACGCGAGTCCAAAGCGTTGACATCATAGAATCTTCGCTCTGAATTGCTTTCTGATTTGCCTCGTATGCGCGGTTCACTTCAATCATCTGCACCATTTCATTCACGATATTCACATTCGATGTTTCTGTAAATCCCTGCAAGAACTTCGGACGTTCATCGCCCTCTGCAATATACGGCTCGCCTGTGATGTCGGTTTTGTTGTAAAGACTTGAGCCCATTTTCTCAAGGTATCGCTCATTGTCGAATCGAACAACTTTAATGCGGTCAATAAGCTCATTATCTTCTGCGGTATAAATCATACCGTCTTCGTTTACAATAAAGTTTGTGTCTGGCACGCGGATAATGCCGTTTTCACCAAGAACAGGATACCCTTCTTTTGTCTCAAGGATTCCCTCTTTTCCGCGCAAGAAATTGCCGTTTCTTGTATAACGCTCGCCATTAGGTGTCTGCACGGTGAAAAAGCCTTTGCCGCTTAAAGCCATATCTGTTTTTTGGTCGGTATTCTTGAAAGAACCTTGCTCAAAATCGGTAAAAAGCTCGTTTGTTTCAACCCCAAGCCCGATTTTGCCGATAACAGGAGCAACGTCTGCACTGCCAAAATTCGTCTTATACACGCCGTCTGCTCCTGTTCTGCGCAAAAGCAATTCAGAAAACGCTTTACTTACGGCAATGTCTTTTTTATAGCCTGTTGTATCAACATTCGCAAGATTGTTTGAAATAGCATCAAGCCGATTCTGTTGTGCATTCATTCCACTTGAGCCGATATACCAACCTCTTATCATTTTTCCACCTTGAAAATATTTAAGCTCTGCGTTCTTTTCAACGCTCTAATCAATATATCGGTAAGTAGTATAACTAATTAAATTATTTTTTCTGCTATTTCGCTCGGTGTTTTTGCAATCGCCACCGCACCTGCATTTATAAGCTCCTCTTCGCTTCCAAAGCCGAACAAAACGCCTATACAATCAAGTCCGACTTTCTTCGCCCCCTCTACATCATACATTCGGTCGCCCACCATAATCGCATTCGACGGCGTAATAGAGTGCTTTGCAAGCAATCGCGCAATTATCTCTGATTTGCTCGCCTTTTTCTCCGCCATATCGCTTCCTGCGCAATCGGTAAAATAGTTTTCTATGCCGAAATGTGCCAAAAGCCGTTTTGCAAAGATTTCAGGTTTGCTTGTTGCCACATATAGCTTTTTATTTGCATTGTAAAGTGCTTCAAACAGCTCTTTCATTCCATCATATATATGACATTCATACAGCCCGTGCACTTCGTAATATGCACGATACGCCTTCATTGCTTCTTCTATTTTATCATCAGGAAAACAAAAGATTTCTTTAAAGCTGTATGTCAACGGCGGACCAATCATTCTGTAGTATTCGCTACGAGGCACATTTTTGCCACCAAGTTCATTTTTTACATAATCAAATCCCTTGTATATTCCCTCTGACGTATCTGCAATAGTGCCATCAAAATCAAATAAGATATGTTCTCTTCCCGATATATTTTCTACCATTCTTTTACCTATCTTATTTTATAGAAGAAATAAGCGCAGAAAAATCTTGTTTTGCCTTATCCAAGCCAGTCCACAAAAAGCACTGCAAGCCGACTTTCTTTCCCGCCTCAATATTCTCTTGTATATCATCAAAGAAAACGCCTTCGTCTGCCTTTATTCCTAAACCGTCCAAACAAACACGATAAATAGCCTCTTCTGGCTTAATCAGTTTTACCCGACAAGAAAAACACGCATAATCAGCAAAATTAAAAATAGGGATTTCTTTTTCATAATACGTCAAAAACTCCGTCGGCATATTAGACAACACACCGATTTTATACCCCTCCCCTTTTAAGCTTAACGCCCAATCGATAACATCTTGATTATACGCTCTCCAACTTTGCATATCCAATAAAGCTATTTTTTTCAAAAGCTCTTTATCTTTTGCAATATCGCTATATCCTGCGTCAACTAAAAGCTGCCGATACATCTCCACGCCATCAATCGTGCCTCGGTCAAACTCAAAGCGGAATTTATCGTATACAGAACGGAACACTTCGGCAGGAACTCCCGTCATTTTCTCCATTTCGTCCGCACAATCACCAGTTTGCGCTAATGACACAACATTCCCATAATCAAAGATAACAGCCTTAATCATTCCTTGCCTCTATTGCTTTCTTTTATAAAGCTCACAATTTCATTCGGCTTGTTCACTATTCTCATAGCACCTGCTTTTACTAATTCGTCATAATCGCGAAATCCCCAGCTTACACTAATGCAAGGCATATTCGCATTTTTTGCAGTCATTATATCTACTTCAGAATCCCCGATATACACGCAATCTTCTTTTTCAATATTGCCCAAAGACTTCAATGCGGCATTTATCATATCGCTTGCAGGTTTCTTTTCCAGTCCCTCTTTCGCGCCTAATGCAAAATCATAGCCATCGGGAAAATACTTTTTGCACAATATCTGTGCGGCAAAATCGGCTTTATTCGACACAATAGCCACTTTCACGCCATTACTTCTCAGAGTTTTTAATACTTCACCAATTTTATCATACGGCGCAGTATTATCACTACAATGCTTTTCGTAATACTCGACAAATGTATCAAAAGTTTTTTTTTCGGTATCCGCACTCGTTCCCTCAGGCACAGAGCAATGAATAAGATACTGTATCCCGTTACCAAGAAATCGGCGAACCTCATCAATAGTACGCAGTGAAAGATTATGTGTTTTAAGAGCGTAATTCACACAAAGATATAAATCAGTTAACGTATTTAACAGCGTACCGTCCAAATCGAACAATGCAGCTTTTATCATTTTGACATTTCCAACGCAAAAGAGACCGCAGAGGTAGAACTAGAAAGCTCCGTTGCGATTTCCGCAATAGAATAGCCACGATGAGCCAAATCTTGCACACGATTAGAAAAACTTGAGCGCGGAGAAACAGGATTTTTTTCTCTCGGCACAACAACATTTTCAACCTCTAAGCGTGGCTGTTCTGCATTTTCATACTTCGCAGTTTCATATCGATTATAGTTATACGGCACTTCTTCGTGATGAGCAATATCGGTTGCAATATTATTCATATTAACCACAGGAACAATATGCGGAGTTGATTTCGCAATTTCTAGTTTCACAATCTCAGCTTTTGCCATTGCTATTTTTTGCTCTGCGTCCCGTTCCACTTCTTTAAGCTCATTTATCTTATCATCGATTAAGCTCAAATTGCGGTCTGTAATCTTATCGACTTCTGTCATTATCTTAGACAACTCGTCATTCGTCTTTTTCACGACATCATCAGTAGAAAACAAACTTGAAAAGCGCGCTAATAAAACGACCCAAAGAACCACGTTTAAAACACATAGAGAAGCTGCAACTATAGCAATAGTAGTCATATTTATTAAATCTCCCGTTAAATCACCCTGTTATATCAATATGCTGTCCAAGATACAATTCGCGTATTTCTGGTTGTTGGGGAGTTTCTGAGGAATCTTTATCATCGGTCTTCTGGCGTTTTTTGCCATTAGGGGTTTGACCGTTATTAGAGCTTTTTTGGTCATTGTCGCGCATTTTTATTTCCGCCTCATTTTGAGCGGCTTTCTGCACAGCAGCGGCTTGCTCTTTTGTTTGCTGTATAATTTCATTTTCTTGCATTGCATTTGCAAGCTGGAGCCCGTTTTGCTGTTTAGACACCGTCTGAGCGAGCTTGTCCATTTGCGTATACATAACTTGTAAATCAATCGGTTGTACAGCCATCACATCTCCATTACTGAATTTATACTAATATTATAAATTCTATCGCATTTTCTTTTAAAGTGCAAGAGAAAAACGCCGATAATGCTTTTTTTTTGCACTAATCAATCAGCTCTTTCACAACAAGTATCGACACAGAATAAAAATGCTGATAATATATAATAAGTATGACTGATGATGTGAAAAAAGAGAAAAAGACAGGTTTGATTTTAGAGGGCGGAGCAATGCGGGCTCTTTTTAGCGCAGGTGTTACCGATGTAATGCTTGAAAACGGCATTGTGTTTGATGGTGCTATCGGCGTTTCTGCAGGGGCTGCCTTCGGGTGCAACTATAAATCAAAACAAAACGGACGCGCTATCCGATACAATTTGAAATACAGCCACGACCGTCGTTATTGTTCGTTTTTTTCTCTTCTTACCTCAGGCAATCTATACAATGCAACTTTTTGCTATCACACCTTGCCAAACGATTTAGACCGTTTCGACTTCCGTACCTATAAAGCCAATCCTATGGAATTCTATGTTGTCGCAACAGATATACAAAGCGGCTTACCTCTTTATAAGAAGCTCGAAGAATGTAACTTTACCGAACTTGAATGGATGCGGGCTTCTGCCTCTATGCCGCTTGTGTCAAAGCCTGTGGAGCTAGATAATCACAAGCTATTGGACGGCGGCATCACAGATTCTATTCCTTTGCAATACTTTGAAAGTCTTGGCTATAATCGAAATATTGTGATTTTGACACAGCCGAGGGATTTTGTAAAAGAGAAAAACAAGGCTTTGCCGCTTTTAAAGCTGTTTCTCAGCAAATATCCGAACCTTGTTCGCGCAATGGAGAGCCGCCACACGATGTACAACGATGAAACTTCATATATCTTTGCAAAAGCAGATAAAAAAGAAGTACTCGTTATTTGTCCAAAAGTACCGCTCGGCATAAGCCGCACCGAAAAAGACAGAAGCAAATTGCGCAGAGTATACGAAATTGGGCGCAATGCGTGTGTAGAAAAGCTCCCTGAAATAAAAGAGTTTCTCTCGCAATAATCTTATCAGTTACAAAGACAAATCTCACTAGCTAACGAGATACTTCTTGCTAGCTAGTTTTTTTTATCTCATTAGATAGCAAGAATCGAGAACACGTCAATGCGACAGGCTTTCTCATTTACGTGAGACACACTGTCGCATTGGAATGAGAAAGCCTGTCGCATTCAAAGGAGAATGTTTTTATTTCCGTATATAAATGCGAGCGTAAGAGGGATTTTCAATATCTGCAACAATGTTTTCAAACTCTTGGTAAGTATACGGAAAACCCGTCGGAGTTTTCCCAAAATAAGAGGAGTAGGAAAAGCGTGTAGAAAAGGACGGGCAGTAGCGCAAGACCGACGCACTCAACTCATACGGAGTATGTCCGCTAACGTTCAGCATTTGCGAATGAGTCAGATTGAAATACGGAGGAACACTCTTGCCGTCATTCCATGTTACGTCCATTTGGTAAAAACTGCCTTCTATTTCTAGCAAATTCCAAGCGTGTCCGCTCCCATAAATCACAACGCACGGAATTCCGAGCTGTTGCATATAATATGCAAACGCTCGCGAATACCCTGCACACACCGTTTTGTATTCAACAACTGCGCTATACGCCGTTTGCAATTTGCCGTTATAAATACCTGAATTCTTAGCGTCATAATCGTATTCAATCGATTGGCACAAATAATCGTGAACATACTTTATTTTATCTATATCAGAGTCAAGCAACGCCGCGTAAAAAATGATAGGCAAAGACATACTCTCAAAACGCTTATTCGCCTCAAAAAGCTCTTCTTTCGTAAACAAATATGAAAAAAATATATGCGTTACATCTCCATTCTTATTATAGTTATAAGAAATATTGCCTGCCCACCACCATAGTTCAGGATTATCGAGATATACACTCATTACAATATTCCCAAATTCCTTGTCTTTTACCCGCTTGAGAAGCTGAATTTTCTCCTCTGCGTTCATTACGGCTTTATATATTTCGTCATAGACAGCTTTATGAGATTCGCTCAATGCTTGGCGATAAAAAAGAGAACTATCGGGAATTGCGTCGCCGAATGCGTCAGTTTTCACAAAACGAGAGAAACCGCGCCGCAGTTTTTTGCTCGGAAGCGCAATATCGGTTTTGTTTTGTTCCGATGATATTTCGGGAGAAACAGCTCCACATTTTGCTTCGCCATTCTCTTTTTCTTCGGTGAAATGAGTTTTTGGGGCAAAGCTAAAATCTATATCGTTAAAATCATACGCCCACCCCGAAAATACAAACATCGCCACAAAAATAATGAAAGCAATGCTGTAAAATCTTTAAGGAGGACTTTATGACTGGAAAAACATTGAACTGGCATTTCACCACCGCGTGCAATTTCGACTGCCGCTATTGCTT
>CALDID010000163.1 GCA_937901865.1 uncultured Treponema sp. | reverse complement strand
GGGTAAGCATAGCTATACCATACAGGATACGCCTAGCTATACCATATCGGGTAGCTCTAGCTATACCGCACAGGATACGCAGAGCTATACCATATCGGGTAAGCATAGCCATACCATGACGAAAAAGATTTTTAACGCGGACGGCACGATTGAAGAGGCAGAGAACATCAACGGCTATCTTTTGGACGCGCCGAATGTGTTTATCGAGAACCGCGGAAAGCCTTTGCTAAGCAATATGCCTAAGATGAGCAAAGGAAGCCAGCCGACTGATAACGGAAATCTGCTTCTTACGGTTGCAGAAAAGGACGAACTCATCAAAAAATATCCCAGAAGCAAAAAGTTCATACGGGAGTTTATTGGGGCGGAAGAGTTCATAAAGGGTAAAAAGCGATATTGTTTGTGGCTTGACGGTGTTTCACCGAATGAATACCGAAAGATTTCGCTGATACGAGAACGGCTGAAGAATGTGGCGGAGTTCCGCAGACAAAGCCCGACGGCGAGCGTACAGCAAGACGCAGAAACGCCTATGATTTTTACGCAGATACGCCAGCCCGAAAGCGGAAACTATCTGCTGATTCCACGTGTTTCATCAGAGAGGCGGAGATATATTCCAATTGGTTATGTTTCGTCTGATGTGATTGCAAGCGATGCCGTATATGTGATTTCCAATGCCAGCCTGTATATTTTTGCTGTGATGACGAGCAGTGTCCACATGGCGTGGATGCGGGTGGTGTGCGGTCGGCTCAAGAGCGATTATCGCTATACGCCTGCCGTCTACAACAATTTCCCGTGGATTTCTCCGACTTCTGCACAAGCGGCGAAAATCGAGCAGACGGCGCAGGCGATTCTTGATACGCGTGCGAAATATCCTAACGCGAGCCTTGCTGACCTATACGACGAGTTCACAATGCCCGCCGATTTGCGCAAGGCTCACCGAGCGAACGACCGCGCTGTTATGGCGGCGTACGGCTTCAACGAGAAGATGAGCGAGGCGGATATTGTGGCGGAGTTGTTCAAGATGTACGAGGAATTGACAGCGAAAGCAAAGTAGGCTAGAATATAAAAAGAAAGCGCAACCAAAATTACGGTTAGCCTTCATTCATAAGTTTTAATATCCTTTCGGATATCGCCGCTTAGGGGTTCAGACTAGGCGGCTAATTTTTTGCTCTCACACTTTTTGAAGGTGCGAAGAGGTGGGTTTACCAAACTGGTGTACACACCAAAAGGTATGCAAGAACCAGTAAAATCATTACGATTCTGGACACCGCACGCCCTCCCAGCCATTTTTACTAGCTTTCACTATACAGTTACTCGCCACTCGAGCTAGAAAGGCTAACCGCCAACTTGTCGGAACTCGCGAAAGTCCCTATCGGTTGCGCCGTTTAAGAGTATCGGCGGAATTGGTGGATTTCTGCAATATACGGTTTTGGTGTGAGCGACACGAACGTAAATGTGTGATATAATAGAAACGGAGGTATAAGAATGAGTTACGAAGCTGTTTTAACGCAGGTGCGCTCTGTTCCTGAAGCGTGCCTTGATGAAATCTCAAATTACATTGATTATGTGGTTTATCGCTACGAAAAGCAGGCGCAGACAACTCCCAAACAGAAAGGAAATCTGTCAAAGTATTTTGGAATTATGGATTTGGGCGACGGTCTTGAAATTCAAAAGGAAATGCGCGATGAATGGAATTGACTTTCTTTCTGATACGAATGCGATTATTTATCTGTTGTCGGGCAAGCCGTATATGCAGCCTTATGAAGATGCACTGCTCGGCGTTTCCGTAATCACGGAGATGGAACTTTTATCATTTCCGCGCATTACGAGAGACGAACTGAATAATCTTCACTCTTTGCTTTCCGATTGTATGATTTTTCCGCTGAATACCGCCGTGAAAGAGCGCGCGATAAGTGTCCGCCGCACATACGGCACAAAACTTCCCGATTCGATTGTCGCCTCTACCGCATTAGAATTAGGAATACCGCTCATCACAGCAGATAAGGGGTTCAAGAAAATAACCGAACTTGACCTCAGGCTTCTCGAGCCTATTGCGCAGTAACGACGAAGGGGGCAGTTGTATGCTATAATGCAAGCAGGAGGAAAAACAATGATAGCAGTAAATGGATATTTTGACGGAAATACTTGTGTCGCACTCGATACATCGCAGTTTAGACCGAATCAGAGGCTTGTCATTACGGCGTTGGACGAAGACTTTAATGCTCAAAAATTCTTGGACAAAAAGGCGGCGTTAGAAGAAATGCGCAAATTTTTCGGCTGCCTGTCGCACGAAGAGGCAGAGGATATTCGCAACAATCGAGTAAACTTCACGGAGCGCGTCTAATGCTTTATATGTTGGACACAAATATCATCAGCTATTATGCCGAGGGAAATCAGAATGTCATCGAAAATCTTGAAAAACATATACTTTCGGGCGATGACATCGGCATTTCTGTCGTGGCGTTTTATGAAGTGGAGCGTGGTTTGAAGTATAAAAATGCGTCCAAAAAACTCTCAGATTTTTACGGATTCGCTTCTCATTGCACGATTTTTGACCTGTCGTTAAAGGAAATGCAGGCATCTTCAAGCATTTATGCTGAACTTCGCAAAGATGGCAAACTCATCGAGGACGCAGATATTTTTATCGGTGCGAGTGCTTTGACAAACAATGCTATCCTTGTAACAAACAACGAAGAACACTTGGAACGCATTCAAGGATTGAGAATCGAAAACTGGACGAAAATTGCAGTACAATAAAAGCGGAGAAAAAACAATGAGTTACGAAGCAGTTTTGACTCTCAACGCAGTTTTGACGCTCAATGCAATTGTTGCAATCGAAGATACATTATATTTTTTGGAGAAAAAGAATGACTTATTTTTTTGAAACATACGGCTGCCAGATGAACATCGCAGAAAGTGCGGCGGCAGAGCAGGTATTTATTGCGCGCGGCTGGAGCAAAGCCGAGTGCGCAGAGGTCGCCGATATGGTGATTATCAACACGTGTTCCGTTCGCCAGACGGCGGAAAACCGCATTTTCGGGCGGCTTGGCTATTACACGGGACTCAAAGCCGTGCGCGCGGGCAAAAAAGACGCAAAGAACAAGAGCCTGCCGATTGCCCTCGATTACGTCAAAGACGGTGCAAAACCGCTCACGCTCGTCGTGATGGGCTGTATGGCGGAGCGGCTGCTGAAGAGCCTCAAGCGCGATTATCCCGTCGTGGATTACGTCGTGGGTACTTATGCAAAACAGCATTTCGGCGACATCATCGACGAAGTGGAGGGCAAGCACAAACCGAGCGAAATCAAAGCCGACCTTGCCTACACATTCTCGCCGCTTTCGCTTGAAGAGGGCGCATTCTCCACGTTCGTCCCGATTATGAACGGCTGCAACAATTTCTGCACCTATTGCATCGTGCCGTATGTGCGCGGTCGCGAGGTGAGCCGCAGCGTTAAAGAGATTTTCGCCGAGCTTGACACCTTGAGCCAAAAGGGCGTGCGCGAAATCACGCTTCTCGGTCAAAACGTCAATTCGTACCGCGGACTGATGGATAAATCCTTATCGTCGCAAGAGAAAACCGACGAAGAAATCATCACGTTCCCGCGCCTTATGCAGCTCATCGCCCGCCACCTCGAAGAAACCAACTCTTCAATCGGCTGGGTGCGCTTTGAGTCGAGCCACCCGAAAGATTTGAGCGAAGATTTAATCGACGTTATCGCCAAAAATCCGCGCTTGTGCCATCACATTCACTTGCCTGTGCAGCACGGCTCTTCCCGTATCCTCAAAGCGATGAACCGCCGCTACACGCGCGAGCAGTATCTTTCGCTTGTGGAAAAAATCCGCGCCAAGCTTCCCGACGCGTCGCTGACCACCGATATTATGCTCGGCTTCCCCGGCGAAACGGAGGAGGACGTAGAAGAGGCGTTGAGCCTGTTGCGCGAAGTCAAATACGAAAGCGCGTTTATGTATTATTACAATCCGCGCGAGGGCACTCCTGCGGCGAGTATGCAAAATCAAATCTCGATGGAAGAGAAAAAGAAGCGACTGCAAAAAATCATTGACACACAACTTGCAATCAATCACGAAGAAATGCAAAAGAGAGTCGGTACGGAAGCGAAAGTCCTTGTGGAAGCCGTCAGCCGCGACAGCGACGCAGAATTGCTCGGCAAAATCGAGCAGGACGAGCGCGTTGTGTTTGCTGGCGACAAGAGCCTTATTGGGCAATTCGTTACGGTGCGCCTTGACGAGCTTCTTGGCAACACTTTCCGCGGCACACGCATTGCGTGAGTTATGCGCATTGCTACTCTAACATAATGCCGCAGTGCCGTACAGTATGCTGTACAACACCTGTACCCTATGCTGTACGACACCTGCACCTTATGCTGTACGATACCTGCACCTTATGCTGTACGACACCTGCTCCGATTTTGATGAGCGTATGCAGAATAGACCTGTTCGGAAACTGAAGTTTTTTTATGTAGCAAGGGGCTTAAACCCCTTGTCAAAGCCATATTATCGAACAGGTCTAATGACCTATGTGCTATTCTGAAAAATACTGTATGCCGAAAATGAAAGTATAGGATTGATATTTTTGGGAGAAAAATATGACAACGGTAAAAATTATAGTGATGACGATTGTGCTGGTTCTGCTCGCGGTTTTTTGCGGCTCGAACACGGCGAATGCGTGCAAAATCAGCTTTTTGTGGTTTTCCACGCCGAACGATATCCCTGTGTTCGTGAGTATGCTGTTGAGCTTTGTGGCGGGCGTTGTCGTGATGATTCCCGTTATGCTGTTTCACGGATTTTCGATAAAGAAGCGATTTTCTTCAAAAGCAGTCGATGAGGCGGCAAAGGCAAACGACGGCGCAGCGGCAATCGGTGAAGAAGTGGCAGAAAACGCGGCTGACGGCGAGAGCGAGAGTGCAGGCGGCGAAGGCGAAAGAAAGGAACAGGAATAAAATGAAGATGAGCAGTTGGTTTCTCAAAATAGGTGTATTGTTTCTCGTGCTGTTCGCAGCGGCAAAAGGTGCGGCGGCGCAAACGGCGAAAAGTGTCTCGGAGAAAAGCGCGGAGAAATCAACGGCGTTGGAGTCTATCGAATATATAAAAACGCAGTGTGCCGCGATGAAGAACTTTGCCGAGAAACGCTCGCTGTTGGCGTTTTTGGGGGCGGTGCAGGAGCAGCTGGGGCTGTATTCTGATGCGTGCGCGTCTTATTCGCAGGCGGCGGCGATTGCGGCGAATGATGCCGAGGGAATGCCGAAATGGACGAACGAGGAGCTGATTTTGTTCGCGGTGCGAAGTGCACTGAGCGCGGGCGATTACGAGTCGGCGGACAATTATCTTGGCACTTCGGTGAAAGACAGCAAAAACGAAGACGTGATTGCGTATGTCAAGCTCTACAAGCAATGGAGTTTGCTCTGCCGTGCGCAGTCGGTGGAAGACACGATTGAGCCTGTGGCGATTTTGCAGGCGTATACGAGTCTTGCATCTATGCTCGATGTGCGCCCTGCGATTTATCTGACGTTGTGGTATGTTACGGGCAAAGAGTCGTGGGGAACAAAGCTGAAAACTGAGTTTCCGCTTTCGCCTGAGGCGTACATTGCGAAGGGGAATATTCAGCTTCTGCCTGCGCCGTTTTGGTATTTTGTGCCGAAAAATGGCGTGCAGATGATTACGGCGGAAGGCACGATGATAAAGACGATTCCTGTGGACGAAACTGCTTCGGCAACGGCAGAAAAACAGTCTGCGTCGGAAAAGCAGAGTGTGGGGGAGAAACAGCCTGTGGCTGCTGTGGCGGAGATAAAGGATTACACAATAAAAGAGCAGCTGGGATTGTTCCGCGAAGAGAAAAACGCAAAGGCGTTAGTGGAAACGCTGGCGAAAAAGGGCTTTGTGGCGCACATTATGAGCGAAACAAAGCCGAGCGGGAATGTGTATTACATTGTGTTTGTGGGCGACGACGATAATTACACCATCGGCAAGAAGCTCAAAGCCGCAGGTTTCGACTGCTACCCGATAAAATAGCCGCCACAGGCGGATTTGTAGCAGCCTCTTTTGTCAGCCTCAGGCAGATTTGTAGCAGCCTCTTTTCAGGCACAGCCCGTTTTTCACGA
>CALDID010000162.1 GCA_937901865.1 uncultured Treponema sp. | reverse complement strand
CGTCTATGCTCATAGCATTATTCTACCACAGATAATTTGAGTCTACAAGATTGCTCGCTGGTAAAAAGTAGCCCTGCATTTTTATATGCAGACTCTATTTTTCACTGTAAACTAGGCTACTTTTAAAGCAAAACTAGGCCTGCATTTTTATAAAAAGGCTTTGTTTTTAGAATGATGTAGAAAAGCTCTTTTGTAGAAATATTTGGATAGGCAAAAGAAGAAATATGCGGTATACTAGGTAAGTATGAAAGTTACTGGTGAATATACGCTTCTTTTTGCTGATGATGATATTGTTGTGGTAAATAAAAAGTCTGGGCTCTTAGTTGCAGCTGATAAATATGATACCGAGTCGCCTCGATTGGATTTGATTGCGCAAAAAAAACTAGGTACGCTTTTGTCTGTGCATAGAATCGATAAAGACGCAAGCGGAGTTGTTATCTATGCAAGAAACAAAAACGCGGCGGAGTTTTTGATAAAGCAATTCGAGGAAAATAAGGCTCGCTATGTATATCACGCTTTAGTGTATGGCTCTGTTATGTGGAAAAAAGAAAGCGTGAATGTAAAGTTATTAGCTGACGGCGGAAAAGACCACAAAACAACTGCGAATGCAAAATATGGAAAGCATTGTCAAACGTATTTTACGAATTTGGGCTCGTGTTCGCTCTATTCTTGGATTGAGGCAATTCCTGAAGTGGATAGAGTTCATCAAATTAGAGTGCATTTGCAAAGTGTTTCTCAAAATGTTGTGTGCGATAATCTTTATAGCGGATATACAAAAGCGGTGTATTTGAGCGATATAAAACGAGCTTGGCGGGGAGATGAGGAAAAGGAGAGACCTCTTTTATCTCGTTTGGCTTTGCACGCATATTCGCTGACTATCAAGCACCCTGTTACTGCAAAAGATATGACTTTTGTTGCGCCGTATCACAAAGATATGGACGCTACTCGAAAACAGCTTGAAAAACTATTCTCTATTGACCCTCTTGCGCCGCGTAATTAGTTTTTTTGTTCTATTTTCTTCTATATATGTACCTCTTTTTGCGTCTGATTTTACTCTATCGTTCTCTCCGCTTGTGGGAGTGAAAAAAGGCAAGCTGGGGGAGTATGTATTTTTGAAAAACTGCTCTTACAGCAATGATAAGCTCAGCTATCTTGATTGGCAATTCACTAATCCCTATATTGCCCTAAAAACAGATGTGGGCTATAAGCGATTTAATATAGAAAATGCGGTATCGTATGGCTTTTGCGCTAAAAGCTCTACGATGAGCGATAGCGATTGGCTCAATGTGCAGTTTTCGGATTTATCGGCAAGTCAATACAAAACGAATTATTCTGAAAGTGATAATGTTACAAAGCGCGATATAAGCGTAAGCACGGAAGCGACGTTCTCTTTTTTCCCGATGGAAACGCTTTCGCTAAAGCCGTTGATTGCCGCAGATTTTGAGTATATGCGCTTTGTTGCACAAGACGGTGAATATAGCTATGCAAAAAATAATGGCAATTTCTACTATAGATATGATGACGTATCTCACAATTCGACGGGGAAATTTTCGGGAGATGTGCTGTATTATCGCCGCTGGAGTTTTTACTTATGGCTTGGAATTGCGGCGGAATATAGGGCGTTTGACTTTTTAAACATAGGGGCATCTGTTGCTATAAGCCCGTATCATTTTGCAACTGACATCGATACGCATTGTCTGACGAATACGCGATATATCGACATAATAGAAGATAATTTTTCGGCATATAAAGCGAGTATAGCTTTAAGTGTTCCTTTTGCAAAAAATTCACGAAAAAGCGCGATTGGGCTGAATATGAGCTACTTATATACATCGGTCTCTCGCGGCAAGGTGTATTCTGCAAAAATCAATACAGCTTCTGCAAAATATGTAGAAGATACATCGAGTGAATGTGGTATGGACGAGCAATTTTTAAGCATATCTCTTTTCTACAAATTCTTCCTTTTTTAGTTTATACAAAATTGAGTCAAAAACTTGCAAATAGAAAAAAATGTATTAAAATATGGGTATGAACTTTAAGCTTTTGAATAAACTTCTTGGGAAAGTGCAGCGTGTAGAAAAAGAAGATAATAGCAAACAAAATTCTACAACTCTGAATCAAATTACTCTTATCATCATTTGTTCTATGGTGTTTTCTCTTATCATTGCTGTTTTTGTAGCAATTAACGTGTTTGAGAGAAACTTTACGCGCGATACGGCAAATTCTGTGTCGCACTTGAGCAACGGCGCAATCCGTATTATCGAAGACTGGGCAGACACGCTCCGTACTCAGTCCGCGATGGTTGCCACGCGCCCCGACGTTATCGCCATTTTGCAGGGCAAAGACATCGACGCTCCGATTTCGCAAATGGTAGAAGACCTCACCAGCCAAAGCGACATCGATTTTCTTGCGATTTTGGACGAAAACGGCACGGTTATTGAAGACGGCGGCTACAATATTGATTCAGGCGATAATTTATCATCGTTGCGCGCGGTGGAAAACGCAATGATTGACAACACCGTGCTTATCTTTGACTCTCTCGCTTCATTCGACTTTGCAATGTCTATCGCGATGCCCGTAAAAGACGAAGGCGAAAATATTATCGGCGCGGTGCTTATGGGCTTCGATTTCACCGACGATTTGTACACGAATTTTATCAAAGACGGCTTCGATGTGGACTGCACGATTTTCAAAGGCGACACCGTGGCGGAAACAAGTTTGTTTGACACGAACAAAGGCGAACAGTTGAAAGAAAAAAAAATCGTGGACACCGTGCTTTACAACGGCAGTTATTTTGTCGGCAAACACAAAATCGGCGCGCAGACGTTCCTTTGCGTGTATCAGCCGCTGATGAGCGAAGACGGGCAGACAGACGGAATGATTTTCGTGGGAAAAGACCTTGCGCTTATTAAGAAAATTGCAGAAAAAGTGCTTTTTGTCGCCATTCCGCTGACGGCAGTTCTTGTTGCGCTGTCGGTCATCGTGATTATGCGGGCGATGAGCCAAATGCGCTCACGAGAAAGCAAGGTGAGCGAAACGCTGTTTTCCGAAACGCAGAATCTCGTGGTTGCGTCCAAAGAAAACGCCGCGACTGCGCAAGACCAGAGTGCCGCTGTTAA
>CALDID010000161.1 GCA_937901865.1 uncultured Treponema sp. | reverse complement strand
CAAGCAAAAAGATTATCGAGTCGAACCCGATAATGACAATTATCGAACAGGTCTATTGTGTTTTGCCCAACTGTTTGGGAATAGTTATGCCCACGGCCGTAGGCATAAAATATTTACGACCGTGGGTAAAAGTATTTACGGTCGTAGGCAAGATATGTTTACGGTCGTGGGAGTGATACAAGAACGGTCGTAAGTGTGAGGCAAGAACGGTCGTGGGAAACACATTCCCACGATGTTCGCTGTCGTGATTTCGCGCGTTGTGCTATACGATTTTACGATAGAATGACTTGACAGAAAAAGGCGCAGACAATACTATTGAAACACTATGACTGCTAACGAATTACGTTCAAAATACATTGAGTTCTTCAAAAGCAAGAACCACGCAGAGATTTCAGGACAGTCATTGATTCCTGAAAATGACCCTTCCGTTTTGTTCACGATGGCGGGAATGCACCCGCTCGTGCCTTACCTTTTGGGACAGCCGCACCCGAGCGGAACACGCCTCACCGATTATCAAAAATGTATCCGCACGGGCGACATCGAAGAAGTCGGCGACCCAAGCCACTTGACCTGCTTTGAGATGCTCGGAAACTGGTCATTAGGCGACTATTTCAAGAAAGAAGCAATCGCATTTTCGTATGAGTTCTTGACGAGCGAAAAATGGCTTGGACTTGACCCGCGAAAGCTCTCGGTTACCGTGTTTGCAGGCGATGAGAGCGCACCGCGCGACGAAGAAGCGGCAGGCTATTGGAAAGAAAACGGAATGCCTGAGGATAAAATCGCGTATCTTCCTGCCAGCGACAACTGGTGGGCGGCAGGACCGACAGGACCGTGCGGACCTGATACCGAGATTTTCTACTGGGTGGGCGAAGGATTGCCGCCTGTGGGAAGCAACAAGGGCACGGACAGCGCGAACTGGATGGAAATCTGGAACAACGTGTTTATGCAGTACAACCGCATTGACGAAAAAACGCTTGAGCCGCTGCCAAAGAAAAATGTTGATACGGGAATGGGCTTGGAGCGCACGAACTGCATTTTGCAGGGCAAGACGAGCGTGTATCTCACCGAGGTATTCCAGCCGATTATCGCAAAAATCGAAGAGTTGTCTTCATATAAATACGGCGACAGCGAAGAAAAAGACAGAAGCGTCCGCATTATTGCCGACCACACGCGAGCCGCGGTGTTTATCCTCGGCGACCAGAAAGGTGTGTCTCCAGACCGCGTGGGCGCAGGCTATGTGCTTCGCCGCATTATCCGCCGCGCTGTTCGACACGGAATGAAGCTCGGTATCGACAAGGATTTCTTGGCGACGGTCGCTTCTGTTGTTGTTGCGAACTTCAAAAACGCGTATCCAGAACTCGAAGCCAACGAAGAGAAAGTATACAGGGAATTGACGGCTGAGGAAGAAAAGTTCCGCCAGACGCTCACGAAGGGCGAGGCTGAATTCCAGAAATTGCTGCCGAACTTGATGAAAAATCCAAAGAAAGAGATTTCGGGCAAGGTCGCGTTCCGCTTGTACGACACATTCGGCTATCCGCTTGAGCTTACGCAGGAACTTGGCGCAGAGAACGGATTTACGGTCGATGTGGAAGGCTTCAAAGAGGCAGAGAAAAAGCATCAGGAAGCGTCAAAATCGCTCGACGCGGGCAAAGCAAAGGGCGGTTTGGCAGAGCAGAGCGATGTTACCACGAAATACCACACGGCAACGCACTTGCTGCAGCAGGCGCTGACCGATGTTTTGGGCGACCAAGTTGCGCAGAAAGGTTCTAACATCACGAACGAGCGTATGCGTTTCGACTTCACGTTTGAGCGTGCAATGACAAAGGAAGAAATCCAGAAAGTTGAAGACATCGTGAACGAGAAAATCAAGGAAGATTTGCCCGTTAAGATGGAAGTGATGACGCTTGAAGATGCGAAAGCCGCTGGTGCGCGCGCGCTGTTCTCTAACAAGTACGGCGAGAGCGTCAAGGTGTATACCATCGGGCGCGACGCAAAGAACGACTGGTTCAGCAAAGAAGTGTGCGGTGGACCTCATGTGCAGCACACGGCGCAAATCGGGGAGTTCAAGATTCAGAAAGAGCAATCGTCGTCTGCGGGTGTGCGCCGTATTCGCGCGGTGATTTCTGGCGGACTTCCGCTTGAAGCATAAAAAATTTTTTTTGTAACAAAATAAAGACCACACTGTTTACATAATAGTGTGGTTTTTATAAGCACATAAAAATTTATTTCATTTATTTAAGGGGATTTTTTAGCTATGAAGGTTTTAGCTCTTTGTGTTTTCTTTTTTGCTGCCGTGTTGCCATGTGCTTTTTCACAGTCGGCAAATATGCAGCCTCTTGTCAGGATAAAGCTTAATGCTTCTAAGCCTGAAACGATTTTTTTAAAAGAGCTTAAAAATCGTGTAGAAACATATCAGAAGCAAACGAGAACAGATGCTTTTAGCATTGATGATAAAAAGCAGATTTTGGACGCATTGATTGATGAAAAACTTGTCATTCAAGCTGCTACAAAAGAGGGAATGAACCTTTCTGGTACGCAAACTGACCAACTTTTTCAGAGTGCGATTTCGCAAATGGTGGGAAAGCAGGTTACAGAAGCGCAGTTTGCAGAGTTGGTAAAGGCAAATTACAATATGACGGTAGACCAACTTTTGAAAGAGCAGGTTGGAATGAGCCTTTCTGAATATAAGGTATATTTGAAAAATCAATATCTTGCACGAAATTATGTTCTTTCTAAAAAAAGTGATGAAATCCAAAAAGCTGCTGAACCAACAAAAGATGAAATTGACAACTATTATTCTTTGAATGAGTCTTCTCTTGTGCAGCCTGAAACATTGAAGCTGTTTATTACTATTATGCCAAAAGGAACAGACCCATCTGCTTCTAAAGCGAAAATCTTAAAAGTCTATGATGATTATAAATCAAAGAAGATATCAGCGGAGTTGATGAAGACTGAATCGCAGAAAAAAGATTCTGCATATAAAGTAGGCGATATGTTAATTGGAAAAACAGAAATCGCTGCGCGCCAGCTCGGTATGAACTATGCAAATCTTTTGAACCTGTTTAAAGAAAATACGGGATATATTTCTGATGTAATAGAAAACAATAATGAATGGTATTTTTTTGTAATTACAAAGAAATTTCCAAAAAAGGCATTGGAACTTATGGACTCTGTGCAGCCTGAATCTAATGTAACGGTATATGAATATATCAAGCAAACGCTCTCTCAACAAAAGCAGCAACAGGCTTTTTTGAAGGCAATTCAAGAAGTTACAAAAGAGCTTAATACTCCTGAGAATGTAGAGCGGATTAAGACTGGCGCAGATTTGGACAAACTTTTGAATTGGTAAAGGATAGCAGAGTGTCAAGACGAAAAGGAAGAATACTAGCGTTCCAAGCGTTGTACTCATGGGACGTAGGCGGTGTAAAAGAAGAAGAGCTTTTGTCGCTTTCTTGGGCGAATAACGACAAAAAGACCGAAGTGATTGAAAGCGATAATGCAGATTTTGCACGCCTTTTAATAAAGGGAACAATAAGCAATATAAATGAAATTGACGAGATGATTAAATCTCATCTGTCAGCTTCTTGGACGATGGAAAGATTAAACAAAGTTTCTCTTGCTGTTTTGCGTCTTAGCGTGTATTCTTTGTTGTATCAAAAAGATTTGCATCCATCTATTATAATCGATGAAGCGATTGCTATCGTAAAAGAATTCGGTCAAGATGATTCATTCAAATTTTTGAATGCAATTCTCGATACTATAAGTAAGGATATATCGAATACAAAAAAAAGTTCCGATAAGTAATATAACGCTTATAATTTAGGAGATACATTATGAAACTGCTGTGTATGAGAAGAAATAAAACATCTAGGGTTTTTGTGCCTCTTCTTATAATGATGGCAGTTTTTTTTGTTACTGCCTGCTCAAAAAAAGTTGATGATGCAAACTTTTCAGCCTTGCTAGAAGAAATAGATACTTATATCAGTTCTGGTAAAGTTTCAGATGCTTTGACAGCTCTTAATTCAGCTTCAAAAAAAGTGTATAGCTCTAATGCTCGATTGAGCATTTACAAGCGATATGTGCTTTTGAATGAAGATGCAAAAGCTGGGAAAGTGCTTGCAAATGGCATAAAGGCATTAAAAGATGATAAAGAGCTTTGCGCTGTGTATGCTCACTATCTTTTAAGGCACGGAAAAGCAAAAGAAGCTGTTAAGGTGTCTTCTAGCTTACAAGGCACGTCTTACGGTTCTGTTAATGCAGAGGCAACGCTTCGCTCTTCTGTAGATAACGCCTCTTATCATGATTCGCGATATATTCAGACATATATAGATTCTTTTAATAGAACAAAAAATGGCTATTGGCTACGCAATGCGGCTGCTCTTTTGATGGGCAGCGATAAAAAAGCGGAGGCGGTGGCTTTATATCCGAATGAGATGCAATCAAGTGAAGACGCACTTTTTTGGGCTTGCGTCTTTTATGATAAGAAGGATTATGGCAGTGCGCTAGATGCGATAAAGCAAGCTAAAGAACTTGAAGGCTTTGAGAAAACTTCTGTTGAGCTTGATACAAAGTTAGCGGCTCTTGAGTCTGATTCGTATATTCTTTATGGCGATGAACAGAAGGCTTATGATATTCGTACAAAACTTTTGACAACTCATACACTCTCTTCTTCCGATTCTTCTTATTCTCTTGTGCCGTCGTTGCTTGTGAACAATGCCTATTGGGATAAAAAACATGGCGATTATGTGAGCCGATATACAACTCTTAACAAGTTAATAACGCAATGGCAATCGTTTGTTCCTGCTCTCATTGCTTACGGAAACTATGCACTTGAAACATCTGAGATGTCTGAAAATGACCCGCTTACTGTTGAAGTGAGAAAAACTGGTTTGCGTTCTCTTGATATGCTGCAATATGACAAAATAACGAAGATTCCTGTAGAAGATGCGTTATATCAGATGAAAGATTTGCATGCGCCTGAATTAGTTGCGGTTCGTCAGCGGCTTCTTGATGCATCAAAAAAAGATAGGTCATTGAATGAGAAAATTTCTAGCGTATATGATGCAATCGAGGGAACTGAAACTGCAACGAACTTGTATCCGCCATTGCTTGCAGAGTATGCAGTAGAGCGGCTTTTGGAGCTTGGACAATATGATGAAGCAAAAGCTTTGTTCTGCAATTATATAAAATCTCGGTATTCGGATTCTGAGAATATTTGGGAAAATGTAGAGCAGTTTGATTATTGGGAACTAGAATGTAAAGCGTATTTTGAAGCTGTAGAGGGCGATGTAGAAAAGGCTATTATACTTTATGAGTATCTTGTGTTTAAGGCGCAGAGAAAATCTGTCAGCTTTGTAACTTCTAGCAATGGAAACGGATACGCAGTTGAACCGCTTGTAAATCTTGCTGTTATATATGATGTTTTGGGGCGAAAACAAGAAGCGATGAAATTGTATCGTGATGCTTCGTCTTCGACCGATGACAATTATACAAAAGCCGAGATTCTTTATCGCATAGCGTGTATACATCGTGAGCAAGGCGAGGGAGAAAATGCGGTTAGTGTGTTGCAATATTGCTTAGACCTTAACCCAGGACACGAAAAGGCTCGTCAAATGTACAGAATACTTTCTCGCTAACAGCTACTCTCTGTTTTGTACCCATAGGGTATTTTGTTATGACATATCTCCCGTAAAAAATCCCTCTCTCCTGTATGGCGAGGGGGATTTTTGTCTATCGCTTACAATGCAGAATATGCTTACTTCTGTGGAAAAAGAGCTTTGAACTGCGTTAAACCAGTTGTAAGCGTTGTGCGTGCATCGATTTCTTTGAGCTTGTCTTTGCCTTTGTAGTAGTTGATGAGCGGTTCTGTTTGCTCTCGGTACACATCTAAGCGGTGCTTAATTGCTTCGTCAGTATCATCATCGCGTGTGTACAGTTCGCCGCCGCATTTATCGCAAATGCCTTCCACTTTCGGCGGAGCAGCAGTGATGTTGTACGGTGTACCACATTTTCTACACATTCTACGACCGCCTAAGCGTTCTACAACTTCAGCGTCCGAAATAGCGAAATCTACAGCTGCGTCGATGGTTGCGAAGGTATCAAGAGCTTCTGCCTGTGGAATAGTGCGAGGAAAGCCGTCGAGAATATAGCCGTTCTTTGTGTCGTCTTTAGAAAGACGGTCTTTGACAAGGTCAATCGTGATTTCGTCGCTGACCAAACCGCCTGCGTCGATAATTGCCTTTGCCTTTTTGCCAAGCTCCGTACCGTTCTTGATATTTTCACGGAAAATATCGCCTGTTGAAATGTGAGGAATATTGTAAGCCTCTGCAACCTGCTTTGCAAGAGTTCCTTTGCCTGCTCCTGGTGGTCCTAAGAAAATGAAATTCAATTTATTTCCTCCGAAAAAAAGATATTACTATCATAGCCGATATTGCACTAATCGACAAGCACAATTTTAAATGCTACAATCTTGCTAAAGGATTTTTAGCGATTATGAACAAAAATACGAGAATGATATTTCTTCAAGGACTTCGCGACGGCATTCCGATAGGATTAGGATATTTTGCAGTGAGTTTTTCGCTCGGCATATTTGCAAAAAAGCTCGGCTTTAATGCATTTCAAGGATTTTTGGTCAGCATATTAAACCTTGCTTCTGCGGGGGAATATGCGTTGTTTGAATGCGTCGCTTCTCTTTCTGGTGTTATCGAAACTGCATTTGTGATTTTAGTGGTTAATGCGCGGTATATGTTGATGGGGTGCGCGTTGAGCCAAAAGTTTTCTCGAAATACTCCGTTTTTTCACAGGTTCATCGTTGGCTTTCCTTTGAGCGATGAGCTTTTTGGCATTGCGATTGCGAAAGAAAATTATACACCGAGCTATACTTATGGCGCGGCACTTATCGCAGCACCTCTTTGGGCGATAGGAACGGCTATCGGAGTTATGGCAGGAAATCTGTTGCCTGACTTTGTGGTAAATGCGTTGAGCTTGTCGCTTTACGGAATGTTTTTGGCAATTATCGTCCCTCCTGCAAAAAAAGACAAAGTTCTTTCTGTTGCAATACTGGTCAGCTTTATTGCAAGCTATTTGTTTTCAGTTTTGCCGCTGGTGAAATTGCTGTCGTCGGGAATGAAAACGATAATTCTCACAATCGTTATCAGTGCAATTCTTGCCGTGATAAAGCCTGTGTATGAAGAAAATGAAAAAAAGGAGAGTGAAAAATGAGTATTTACGCATATATTTTTATTGGCGCGATTGTAACCTATTTAATTCGGGTTTTGCCGCTGACGCTGATTACACGACCGATAAAGAATCTCTTTTTGCGCTCGTTTTTGTACTATGTGCCGTATATCACGCTTTCGGTGATGACTTTTCCCGCGATTGTTGAACAAACGGATTCCACGGTGGCAGGCTTTATAGCTTTGACCGTCGGGATTTTTCTTTCGTACCTTGGCGCAGGTTTGTTTCCTGTTGCGCTCTCGTGCTGTGCTGTTGTCTTAATCTCCGAACTCTTTTTTTAATCCGCGATTTTCTCATCGTGTGGGAATTCGCTTTATATAATAAAAGAGCGGAGGCACAAGATGATTTTTCTGACAAAAGAACGCTATTCACAATGGTTTCGCGATTTTACAAGAGAGCGGCGGTTTAGCGGCTTATTGCTGTTTTCAGAAGAAGAAACAATCGCGCGAAATGAAGCGAAACCGTGGAAGTTTTATCTGTTTCGATTTGGCTGCCATTGGCTGTATATCGAAGACGGAAAACTCAAAATAAAGCAATGGATTCGCTTTGTGAATTACGGCTGGTGTCGAGATTAATTTTTTCTTTCTTTTTTTGATTTTTTCATCGTGTGGGAATTCGCTGTGTATAATAAAATGCGGCGCGAAAAAATATTTTTGTTGTGCGATTACCCAAAAAGTGCGTTATACTATTTTTATAGCGATGTCTTTTCGCTACATATTTTTGTTTCTGGAGGATTGGAAATGGAAAGGTTTGCACAAGATTCAGATTCTCATGGAAGTTTGAAAGATTTACAAGTCTTAATAAATGACCATAAAGATTTATTAGACGAAAAACTTTCTAGTATTTTAAAAACACCTATAAGAGTTGATTGGAAATCACCGTTAAAAGCAGACCATTTTGCTGAATATCGAGATGATGATTTTTTATCACTGTTAGGGATAGATTCTAAGCTAAAATCTCCTTTAATCGGATTTTGGCCTAAAAGAGGACCTCAGTGGGATGCCTTGGGAATTGAATCTGATAAGGTGTTTTTGGTTGAAGCAAAGGCTCATATTTCTGAAATAGTTACTCCTCCTACAGGAGCAGGAACAGAGTCTAAATCAAAAATTATAGAGTCGCTTTCAGAGGTAAAAGAGTTCTTGTCAATAAATAATAACATTGATTGGTCTGGAACTTTTTATCAATATACAAATAGAATTGCGCATTTATATTATTTGCGAGTTCTTAATGAAATCAATGCTTTTTTGGTGAATATTTATTTCTTAAATGATGATTCCGTTGAGGGTTTTGCAAAAAGCGAAGAAGAATGGAATGCTGCCTTAACAATCGTAAAATTATATTTGGGAATTCCTAAAAAACATAAACTATCAAAATATATGATAGATGTTTTTATTGACAAAAAAGCAATCATATAAAAATTAAAAAATCCCCTCGCCGCCGTCAGTGCGGAAAAAAGACGCGGTGGGGTGGAAAATGATACGGAGGGACAAAATGGGAGAGGGAGAGAAAAAAAAGAAAACACCGCCGATGCTCGCGCTTTGCACGGACGAACTCAGGCGAATCCTGCTTTTGTATAGCTACTTTATGCAACACACCAGCGCAGAAAATCCCAAGCAAGTGCAAGATATGCTCGATTACCTTGCAAAATACAACATCAAATGCAGCCGTTCCGCCATTTACCGCGACCTCAAGAACCTCGAGCGAATGTTTGGCTTTGAAACCTACCACAAGCGCAACAAATATTACGACGAAAACGAAATCGCCGTTGACGAGTACGATTGGTGCGGCAAAAGTGGCTATTATTTCAGCGACGATGCGTGGGGGCAATGGCATTTCAACTTTCTCCCCGCGCCTGTGTCCGCCGAACAGCTCCAATCCCTCGACCGCCTGCGCGATTTTGCCGAAAATAGCGAAAACATCGAACTCAAAAACGATTTACAAAACCTCTCCGACATTCTCGAAATCCTCTCGCCGAACAAACAGTACTAACGCAATAACGCATATTTATTTTATACTTTTTCCTTTCGCACACAGTAGGAAAATCATTTTTATACTGAAAAGAGATTTTCTTTTTCGAGGTGCGAATGAACAAAAGCGAAATTATCACGGCTCTCAACGATTACACCGCGGTTTTTCACTCTCTTGGAATAAAGCCGTTTATCAGCAAGTTTTTGCGCGATTATCACTTCAAATACGCCGAGATTACTGGCGGCGAGGGCTTGGCGTATGAAGCGCGGGCAAAAGGCGGCAGCGTGGCTCTTACGGACAGCTCAGGAAAATCGGTGAGCCTTTCCTACAAACTCGACGGCGTGCGCTATGTGTTTTGGTGAAGGGCGGTAAAAATAAAGGCGGTTGCTTGTTTTTGTTATGCGTTTTACCGTATAAAATCAACAGATTCATTATACGAAACTCTTGGTTTTATCAAGTGAAACTCTTTGTTTCATCAAGAGAAACCGAGTGTTTCATAACGATTAAACAAAATTACCACTCGTATTCTTCTGAAAATCGGTCGTACACAGGCGGCGTGGTGATGTTATATTTTTGAAAAACGGTTTCGATAACCTTTTGCGCGGCGGGATAAATCGGAAGCTCAGAGCGGTAATAGCGATAGTATCTCGTTTTGGAAAAGCGAGATATAAGAGCTTTTCGGATTGCTTTTGCGCTTTCATACGGCAGCATCGAGAGCAATTTTGTGAGCCCCCAAGCGACTTTGACTTTTTCTGACGGCTTAAAATACATACATTTTTCGCTTTTATTAAACTTCTTTGGATTAAGCATATCAAGAGAATCTGTGGTGTCGTCAAGATTTTCATAAGCGATATAATGCAAGCAGTTTTTTGCGCAGCTGCAATGTGCGTTTTGACACATAAGATAGTTATTCGGCTGACTTATCATACCCATAATCATAGCACAAAAAAGATTTTTTTTGAATGTATTTGAATGTTGACAGAATTTTGATAAACCTCCTATAATTATTTTTACGGAGGCATAGTATGACAGTAACGATGACAATCCAAAACGCAGACAACAATCTTCTCAACGCAATCAAAGCTCTTTTGCGCCTTGCTCCAAACGCACACGTTACGATGAAAAAGAGCAAAGATGACGGCTTTTACAGCGAAGAAAATATCAAGTATCTTGAAGACCTGAAGAAACGTGATGACGAAGGCAAACTGAAATTCACGAAGCACGAACTAATCGAGGCGTAAAAAAAATTATTCTGACAAAAAGGCTTCCATCGTGTCGAGCATATCGTTGACGTTGGCGCGAAGGCGTTTCATTAAGTCTTTTGTGCGCTTTTCGTTGTGATTGATGACCGTTCCCGCAGGCAAAAACAATTCATACGGCTCGACTTCTAACGCATTTGCTAGCTCTACAATCGTTTCAAAACTTCCCCATTTTCGCCCAGTTTCAATATGATTATAAAATTTTTCTGAGATTTGTACTTTTTCAGAAAGTTCCGCTTGATTTAATTTTTTTGATGTCCTAAAGTTCTTCAAATTTGTCGTATATATTGCTTTTAACTCTTCTATAGTCATTTATAAAAAAATACAATCAAATAGATAACTATTTAACTCTCTATGTCTTATCAAAAGATATTGTTTAGAATACTTTTTCTAACAAATAGATTGAAATTAGCTTCTTTTTCACCTACAATAAGAAGTATGAATCTACCTATTAGATAGATTTTTTAGAAAGTCAACAAGAGACCTAGAGGGGAAATGGTATGGCAGCAAATGCGGGATTTTGTAATTTTGTAAAGCACATTGAATTGAACGATGCGCCTTTGGAGGATTCGTATGAAAGTCTTTTTGACCAATACGAAAAAGTCGTTGTGCGTTCGCTGGCGACTTCGTTCGGCTTGGATTTTCTGGTTCACGACCGATACGGCGGCGATGTGGACACGATTCACAATGTGCGGAATATCGGCAAAGATGAATCGATGACGTACAAAAATGAGCGCAATGCTTCTGCTTACGACAATCGAGGAACATACGACAGCAAAGATTATCACAGCGATGCGCGCTTTTCGAGCGTCAAAAGCGAAATGCGAAAAGAATATTTTGAGAACGGCAACAAGGATTTTTTGGACGAATACACGGGAAAAGAAAACTTAGGCTTTTTGGGAAAGAGCAAAAATGCTCCGACCGACCGAAACGCAAATCTTGACCACATCATTTCGGCAAAATCGATTCACGACGACAGAGGGCGAGTGTTGGCAGGTTTGGACGGCAAAGACCTTGCAAATTCAAGAGATAATTTTGCGTGGACAAATGAAAAACTGAACAAATCGATGGGTGCGGACGAAATCCCTGATTACATCGCCGCGCACCCAGAGCTTGACGAGGCGACAAAGAAAAATATGCTTGCGTTTTACAAAAGGGCAAAAAAGGCGTATGACGCAAAGCTGAACCGCGTGTATTACACGAGCCGCGGATTTTGGCGCGATACGGGGAAAGCGGCGGCAAAACTTGGAATTTCTATGGGCGTGCGGCAGGCGTTGGGCTTAGTGTTTACGGAAATTTGGTTCACGGTGAAAGACGCAATTATCCAATGCAGAAATGGCGAGGCAAAGCTGTTTGAAGCGATTGCGAATGCCGTCAAGCAAGGCTTGAAAAACGCGAAAGAAAAGTTCGGTGAGATTTGGCAAAAGTTCATTGAGGGGGCTGTCGCAGGTGTTTTGTCTTCGCTCGTTACAACGCTTGCAAATATCTTTTTTACGACGGCGAAAAACATTATAAAAATTATTCGCGAATCGTTTGCCTCTCTTTCTGAGTCGTTGAAAATCCTTATTATCAATCCTGACGGCTATCCAGTAGGAGAACGATTCGTTGCCGCTGCAAAAGTGCTTGCGACAGGTGCGAGCGTTGTGGCAGGGTCTATGGTCAATGAACTTTTGCGAAAAACTCCGCTTGGCGCGATTCCGATAGCAAGCGACATTGTGCCGACGTTCTGCTCTGTGCTTGTTTCGGGAATTATGAGCTGTTCTTTTTTACATATCCTTGACCACAGTGAAGCGATAAAAAAGGCGGTTGAAAAATTGAACAGTTTGCCCGACATCGACAATTTCCGTTATTCGCTCAAAAAACAAGGCGAGCTTTTGACGCGCTATCTTGCCGAATTGATGAGCATTGATGTGGAGAAATTGAAAAAACAAGAAAAAGCCTTTTCTGCAGCATCTGAAAAACTTTCTGCTTGCACAAGCGAAAAGGAAATGAATGATTGTTTGCATTTGATTTACAAAGATTTGCAGATTGATATTCCGTGGAAAGATTACGAGAGTTTCGACGCATTTATGAACGATAAAAATGCGCGTTTGGTGTTCGCGTAAGCGGTGAAAAAGTGTTTGAGTGCGACAAATGCGGTTTGTGCTGTGCGCATATCGGAGAAAGCGAACTGTACAGAGATTTGGACAGAGGCGACGGGGTTTGTAAGTATCTCAAAGACAAATTGTGTTCGATTTACGAAAAACGCCCGCTTTTGTGCCGCGTGGACGAAAGTTTTGAGGAATTTTTTTCTAAAACGATGACCAGAGAAGATTTTTATGAACTGAATTATCAAGGCTGTAGCGCTTTGAAGAATATGAGAAAATTTGATAAGGAGGAGCAATAATGCCATTGCCACTTATTATTGGAGGAATTGCTGCGGCAGCGGCTGCGGCGGGAGTCGGTTCGGGAGTTCACGGTGCGGTGAAGATGAAAGAAGCGAGCAACATTTCAAAAGACGCTCAGAAGCGCAACGAAGAGAATGTTGCAAAACTTGAGGACGCAAACAAGAAAATGCTTGAAGTTACGGACGCGCTTGGAAAACACGAACTCGAGATTCTTGCGAGTTTTTCGCGCTTTTCTGAAACGGTCGAGAAGATTCAGAACAAGCCTGAATTCAAGGAAATCAAAAAAGACGGCGTAACGATTTCGACATACACGCCGCAAGAGGTAAAAGATGTGTCGGTCGGCGCAGGCGTTTTGCTTGGCGGACTTGGCGGTGCGGCACTTGGAACGGCGGGCGGTTTTGCGGCGGCTGGCGCGACAACGGCGGCTGTTATGGCTCTCGGTACGGCTTCTACGGGAGCTGCAATCGGTTCTTTGAGCGGCATTGCGGCAACGAACGCGACACTTGCGGCTTTGGGAGGCGGAGCTCTTGCGGCAGGCGGCGGCGGAATGGCTCTTGGTTCTGCTGTTTTAGGCGGTGCAACGCTCGGAGCAGGGCTTTTAATCGGAGGCTTGATTTTTAATGCGGTCGGAGGAAAAATCTCTGAGAAGGCGGAAGAATCGTGGCAGCAAATGAAGGAGAACGAAAAGAAAATCAAGTCGCTGTGTGTTTATCTTGCAAAACTGCAGGAAATCGCAGAACACTTTAATAAAGCATTGTCAAAAGTCGGCGCGTTTTACGAAGTGAATGTTTCAAAGTTGGAAACAGCGGTTTCAAATAAGATTTTTCAAGACGGCGTTTGCGATTACAACAAGTTTTCTGACGAGCAGAAATTGACGCTTGAAAATACGGCTTTGCTGGTCGGCTTGCTGTATGAGATGTGCAAAGTTGAACTTGTCAAAAAGGCAGAAAAGAAAGATGAGCTGAACGAAATCAACGAAAGCGGTGTGAATGTGGCGATTGAAAAATCGGAAGCAGTGCTTGCAAAACTTTCGGCATAACAAGCATTACAGATACTCAGGCGATTTTTTATAAAAGTTGCCTGAGTTTTGCAGGGGGAAATATGAGCGAAGATGCCAGCTTTTGCAGCGAAGAAAACAGTAAGTATCTTGAAAACCTGAAGAAGCGTGATGACGAAAGCAAACTGAAATTCACGAAACACGAACTAATCGAGATGTAAAAAAAAATTATTCTGACAAAAAGGCTTCCATCGTGTCGAGCATATCGTTGACGT
>CALDID010000160.1 GCA_937901865.1 uncultured Treponema sp. | reverse complement strand
TGTGCCTCAGATTATCGGGTCAAGCCCGATAATGACAATTATCGAACAGGTCTAAATATAAAAAAGCCGCAAGGATAGACACAAACATAGCCTATTCCTGCGGCTTTCTATTTTAATCATTCTATCGGTAACAAAACAGCTTTCGAGCTGCTATTGTTGTAATTTACTTGCTGACCATTGCCAGATAGAAATATTGTCTACAGTCTTTGGGTTGTTCAGCAATGTGTAAATCCAAGACCAGTGATTTGAGTATTCCACTGTTTCTGTAACGCCGTCAATGTTATAATCTTCTGCAAACTGCAACTTTGCTTTAGTGCGGTCTGCGTCTGTTGTTTCATACAGCGAAAGCACATATTTTTTATCGCTCGTCTGTGTCGTCGTGAAATTAGAAGCAAAATCCTGCTCAAACTTATATGCTGTCGTGTCTTTTCCTGAAATCAGCGTCTTAAACAATCTTTTTGCGCACTGCTCTGTATCAACAACGCCGTCATTCACTCCCTGCACAAGATAAATCGCCGTGCGTGAATTGCGGATAGAAGAAAGCTCTTCGTCTGTCGGAGTCTCGCCGCCCCTTTCGTCCGCCACATCAAGCGCAGGACAGTTAATCATAGCCGCAGTGAATAAATTAGGATACTTGATAATCATTCTCGTAGACATATAACCGCCAGCAGAGCAGCCAGCAAGCACTATGCGATTCTTATCGATAGCGTACTTTTTCACCACGTCCATAATCTCTTTTTCGGCTTTATCTAACAGTCCATCTTTCTGCGCATAATACCAAGTGTCAGGAGCTTGCAATGCCATAACGTAAGCATTGCCAAAAATCTTCTGTGCCTCTTTCGTTGTCCACGCAACCGCGCCCCTATTTGCTCTTATTTGCGCGACGTTGTTATGAGAGCCGTTCCAATCACCCTCTCCGTTGCCGTGAAACCACACAATAAGGGTATTCGATTTCTTTTTCGGGCTGAAAAGCTGATAGTTTATGCCGTCTTCAATAATCACCGACTCAAACACCGCTGTTTCTGCATTTGTTACAGTGCCGTCGCATTTGTATTCTGCGGTGTAGCTGTCGTTTTTCTCTTTGCCGCGCTTGAACGAAATCGGCTTTTTCTGTTCGATTGTATAGCTCAATTCCGCAGGATAGTTGCGGCTCGAAGACAAATACGCCAGTGTCGCACCCTCGCCTTTATTGAAATAGAGAGTAACAACGTTTTTCTTCACGCTCACCTTTTCTATTTTGCGGTTTATCTCATAATCGCCATAGCTCACGACATCTGTTCCCTCTCGCGCTTTTTCAGTGGAAGCAACTGCCTTTACAGAAAAAGTGTCCTTGTCGATAGCTTTTACCGTAGCATCTTTGCCATAGTCAATAACAAGTGAATCTACCACTTCACCTGCGTCCGTAACAGATGCGAACAATGCCGCGTTATAGCTATCGAGCGCATACGCCGATAATGCCAAACACAGAGCGGAACAGACTCCCGCCATTCTCTTAGTAAAAATATTCATAAATCCCCCCTAGATTTATTCTATGCGATAAATATGCAATCAATCCTTTGGAACTTCACGACCGAGAAGGCGCATAGCTTTCTTTGCGGTCGTGGTCGGCTTTTTCTTTGCGTCAGTGGTGTCGGCAATTTTCTCTACAGCACTCTTACACTCTCCATATCTGCCTTTTGCCCACATATCAAGCCCCGTTCCCTGCGTAGCAACGTCTTTATGCTCCAAAAACGCCGTACACGCCTTTGCAAATTCCTTGTTTTCATACTTCGCCATCTCTTTTCCCAAAGCATAGCGAAGCTGTTTGTGTGCGTCGGTCTTGCAACATTCAATCGCCAAATCAGCAATTTCTTTTGCACCTGCGTGTCCCTCTTTCAAGAGCGCGGCGGCAACCTTTGACTTCACTGTATCGTTATTCTTCTTTTCAGTGATAAGCGACACAAGATATTCATTGCCTTCTGCTGTGTTAAGAGCCGCAATAACAGGATAACACGCATTCTTTACGACAGTTTCGCTATCGTTTTTCGCGCGATACACCAAATACGGCACAGCTTCTTTCATATCTTGCTTTTTCACCGTTTCAATCGCTTCAAGACGCACTTTATAGAACGCATCGCGAACTGCTTGTAAAATAATCTTTTGCGCATCGCTGTCTTTGAAATACGACAAGCCCTTTATCAAATACACACGCAAATTAGCGTCGCTTGTGGCTCTGTATTGCTCAGCTAGAACCTCGATAGACGCACTTTCTTCCATCGCGCCCATTGCTTCCGCCGCATACATACGCACATAGCTATTTTCGTTGTCATCTTCCACAATATCGCGCAACTTCGACCACGTTGACGAAGCTTTGAGCTTTCCCAAAACCTTCATAAGCTCTTGCTTCTGTCCCGTCGTCAAATCTTCGTTATCAAGATAATCCGCCAAAAATTGCGCCTCTTCCTCGCCACCAATATCGCCGAGTGCGGTCAGACAGCCATTAAAATAATCCTCCGCCTCGTCTTCAAGCAATTTCACAACAGCAGGAGTTGCCGCTTTGCACTTCACCGCCGCAATGTACTTAAAAACCGCGTCTACAATGCTCTTTTTCACATCATACGGGTCGTTCACCACCGTAACAGCATAATCCTCAATACACGGGTCTTTGAGCGTCGTGAAATACAAAAGCACTTTTTCGATAATCGTATTGTTTTCTGTCGTTTGAAACATATTGTAAATATCGTTGACAAATCGCTTATCTTCGTCTTTTTGCAATGTTTCAATTTGGTCAGAAATCTCGGCTTCAAGACCATACAAAAACGTTTCTTGCACTTTTTTAACGTAATCATCAGCCTTTCCCTCTGTTCGCTTTCTCGCGTCTTCGATTTCTGCGCTTGTCGGCTGAATCGGCTTCTTTGCAGCTGGCACGGTTGCAGTCCCGCCGCGTTTTTTGCTCTCTTTTTCGCCCTCTTCACTCTCTTCGCCGTCTTCTTTCTGCGTTGTTTCCTCTACAGAACTCACGCCTGCGCTTGCGCTCGAAAGTGCGTCCAATGCGTCGAGAGAATCTACAGCCGTAGTTTCTTGAGCAAAAAGAGAAAAACAAAGAGTGAACACAACACCGATTATCGCCACGATTTTCATTTTATATCTCCCGCATTAAAGCGTTTGAGGAAATTAGTTTTATACTCTGTAAATCTGTCTTCGCTAATCGCCTGACGGATTTCGTCAATCATATTATGCAAGAAATACAGATTGTGATAAGAAGCAAGCATCGCACTCAAAATCTCTTGGTCTTTGAACAAATGGCGCAAATACGCTCGTGAATAGGTGCGGCACACTTTGCAATTACACTCCTTATCAATCGGAGCAAAGTCTTTCATATATCGCTCTTGCTTAATCGACAAATAGCCGTCGTGTGTGAAATAAGAGCCGTTGCGTGCGTTACGAGTTGGCAAAACGCAGTCGAACATATCAATTCCGTTTTCCACCGCCTGCAAAATGTAATCAGGCGTGCCGATACCCATCACATATTTCGGCTTATCTTCTGGCAGCAATCGCGCCGTATACGCTAAAAGCTCCTCATACACCTCTGGCGGCTCCCCCACAGACAAGCCACCAATCGCCATACCTGGAGTATCGAGCGAAGAAACGAACTCTGCTGATTTATCGCGCAAATCCTTAAAAAAGTTCCCCTGCACAATCGGGAAAAGCGTGCCTTTATAGCCCTCATCTCTCTTTTTTTCCCATTCTGCTTTTGCTCTCTTTGCCCAATCCGTCGTAATACGAAGAGCTTTTTCAGCTTCTTTTCGCTCTGTGTTCCAGCCCGTGCATACATCAAGCTGCATTTGAATATCGCTATTGAATTGCGTCTGCACGTCAACAACGCTTTCGGGAGTAAAAAGATGTCTTGAGCCGTCAATATGGCTTTGGAACGTTACGCCGTTTTCGTTAATTTTTCGCAGTTTAGAAAGCGAAAAGACTTGAAATCCGCCAGAATCAGTAAGAAAATTGCGCTTCCACTGAGAAAAGCCGTGTAATCCGCCAGCAGCCTCAACCAAATCGCTACCAGGACGCAAATACATATGATATGTGTTTGCAAGAATAATCTCGAAACCTATTTCTTCCAAATCGTCTTTTGTAATCGCTTTTACCGTCGCATTTGTACCAACAGGCATAAAAACGGGGGTTTTAACATCGCCGTGTGGCAAATGTATAACTCCCGTTCGCGCGCGACTTGTCGCATCTTTATGGAATTGCTCAAAAAAAGTACTCATATTAACCCCTTAATCTTTCTATATAATCGGCAAATTCTCTGCCATTATACACACACTGCGCTCAAAAAAACAATGCTTTGCCTTTACAAAAAATAAAATGCGCGATTTCTATGAATTGAAATAATATAAAAAGCGTGATATAGTACAAAGTATGAAGAGTTTTAGATTTTTTACTTTATTTTCTCGCATAGCATTTGTAGTTTTATTATCGATTTCGCTTTTTTCTTGCGGCGATACGCCGTCATCAAAGTTTTTGAAACAATACGAATCGTTTGTTGTGTCCGCCGAAAAAAGCGCACAGAATAAATCTATCGGCAAACTCGACAGCCTTGCAAAAAAAGAAGCCGACTTCATGAAACAAGCTGGCTCTATCACCAAGAGCGGCGATTGGACAGCGGCAGAAGCAGCAAAGTTCACAGCATTAAGCGCACGCTGGACAGCAGCAGAGGCAAAATTGACCGCACTCAAGACAAAAGAAGAAGCTGGCAAGGCGGCACAGAAAACGGGCGAGGCTCTCAAAGATTTAGGAAGCAAGCTGAAAAAGTAACATGTTTTCACGAAAGCAACTATGGGCTTTGCTCATTCCGCTAATGGTTGAACAGCTCTTGAACTCGATGATGGGCACGGTCGATACCGTCATGGTTACTCGTGCAGGAAATGCGGCTATTTCCGCCGTGTCGCTCGTCGATTCAATAAATATCCTTGTCATCTTAGTTTTTTCCGCAATGGCGACAGGCGGCGCAATCCTCACAAGCCAATATCTCGGCAAAGACCAAGCCGACAACGCGCGCCACACAGGCGGACAGCTCTTACTCACCGTCGGCGGCGTTTCTCTTGTCGGCACTTTGCTTTGCATACTGTTCCGCCATTGGCTTTTGCGCGTGATTTTCGGCAGCGTCGACGACGATGTTATGCAGAATGCGCAAATCTACTTTCTCATCACCGCCCTTTCCTACCCTCTCATCGCACTCTACAACGCAGCGGCGGCTCTGTTCCGTTCCGACGGCAATTCAAAGCTCCCCATGACGATTTCCACGATTTCTAACTTTATCAACATCGCAGGAAACGCCATTCTCATCTTTGGCTTCAAAATGGGAGTTGCAGGCGCGGCGTGGAGTACGTTCGCTTCAAGATTTTTTTGTTTCGCAGTGATTTTTTTCTTTCTCAAATACACAAAGCAAAAAATCGCTATCAAAAAATACTTTTCTCTGCGACCTGATAAAGCCGTTATGCTCAAAATCCTCAAAATCGGCGTGCCGACAGGTATCGAAAACGGAATGTTTCAATTCGGCAAGCTCGCTATTCAGTCCACAATCTCCACAATGGGAACGGTCGCTATTGCAGCAAACGCAATGACAAGCGTGCTAGAGAGTTTCTCAAGTCAAGCGTCTATCGGAATCGGGCTTGGAATGATGACAGTCGTCGGTCAAGCTATCGGCGCGGGACGGGACGACGAGGCGGCGCGATATATCAAAAAACTCACGCTCTACGGCTGGATTGCAATGTTCATTTCGTCGGCAACAATGTGCGCTATCGTCAAGCCTCTTGCATACCTGTCGGGAATGGAGGGCGAAGCGGCAAAGATGGCGGCTGACCTCACGATTTTCGTGCATATCCTCAAGCCGTTTGCGTGGACATTCTCATTTTTGCCAGCGTACGGCATGAGGGCAGCAGGCGATGTGCGTTTTTCAATGACACTCTCGTCAATCACGATGTGGACGTGCAGAGTTGCGATTACTATTGTTTTGGCTCGCGTATTTGGTATGGGACCGATTGCGATGTGGATAGGTATGGCGAGCGACTGGGCAGTTCGTTCCCTGTGCTTTTATATTCGCTTCAAAAGCGGACGGTGGCTTACTCATCGCGTTTTGAACTAGTTTTTTTCACAAGGAGTTTATATGTCGTTTTTTGCAGCAAAGAGATTTTTGAAGTCAACTTCGTTTGTTACGCTCCTTTCACTTTCGCTTTTGGCTCTTCCGTCTTGCAGCAAAAAAGCAGACGGCAGCGACGAATGGAACGAGTTCAAGTCGGATTTATCCGCCCCATCTGTGCAAAGCAATATCCAGCAAATCACAGAAAACGCAGAGGAAAGCAAAAGCGAAAAACTGCTCAAAAGCCTGCTCTCTTCCCTTCCCGACACAATGTATGTCGCCAATCTTGAGGGCGCAAGCGTGCTTTTAGAGCCGAACAGCGAAAGCGTGAAAATCGCCGAACTCCCGTTTAATGCACCCGTAAAAATCCTAGGCATCGAAAGCGAAACTGAACCTTTCTTCGTCAAAGTCAGCGTGCCGCGATATTTGCGCACCAACGGCAACGACGAGGGATATATCATCGGGGAAATGCTTGCCAAAAACAAAAATCCGCTCACTTCCCTTTCTTCAAAATGGAAAGCAAAGAACCTAGCCGAATACTTAGAATCGTCCGCGTGGAAAAAAACAGGCGTGCTGCAATATTGGATTTTTAACACCGACGGCACATTCTCCCTCTACACGCCCGACAGCGACAACAAAACCACAGGCTTATGGAAAGCCGTCAATGGCTCATCTATCGAAATCACGCGCAACGACAGCCAAGAAGCCGAAGCCTTACGAGTGAGAATTCAAGACGCAAACAAATGCGTTATCGGCAGCGACTATTTCGAGAGCAAATTTTCTCTCGACTCGCTTACTCCCGACATACTCGATACGCCAATCGCCTACTCCACCGACGAAATGGGCTACACGCTCCTAGAATACGCCGCGCTGATGAATGCAAGCGAAAGCTTTATCGATTCGCTCATCAAGGCGGGCGTGAGCGCAGGCATTTCGAACTATCACGAACAATATGACGAATATTGGCAAGGCAAAAAAGCAGCCTCTTGCGCCGTTTCGCTCGAATGGCAAGACTTGGCGGATTATTGGGCAGACGACTTTGAATATTTGTACACCGCGCAAGACATCGACGGCGACGGCGAGCGCGAGGGGCTTTACTGCTTCAAAGACGGCAGAAAATACGAGCTTGCATTGATTAAGCCGAACGCAAAAAAAATGGCAACACTCTATTTGAATGCGCCGTCAAGCTATGACAAAGCAAAAAATCCGTATTGCAAACTCTATTTCCCGTACAATTTGAGCGAAAAAAAGCTGTTTTTGCGCATAATCAATCCGCATTTTTCCGATTCGCTCTTCGTCGTCGAAAATAACGGCGAGCTAAAGACGATTTACGACGAAAACGACAGCGAGCGCACAAAAAAAGACGAGAGAAAACTTCTGTTCTCTGAAAACAGCGTGATTTCTCTCGATTTAGAAAGCTCTTTCGGCGTTATCACAAACGACAACGCAAAGCAATACCACCTTTAGCCGCGTGCAAGCGTATTCTAAAGACTTTCTCGCCCCACGCAGACGCTAAACGCTCATCTTTTATCGCGATAGCTTCAATCTGAACTTCATTGCTCTCGGTGATGTCAACTTCCGCTTCTCCGATGAGCAATTTTTTTCCGTCAGCTTTCGGCTCTTTTGCCGTCATTAAATTAAGCCAAACATCTGCTCCCTCATCAAACGTGTCAACCAATCTGAACCCATCGGCAAGCAGTGAGATTTCGCGCACATAGCTTTTTATCGCCGCCGATAGAGGATACGCAGACGCAATATCTCCCTTTATCGAGGAATCGGAAATCGCTACATTTCGCGCGCAAAACTCTTTCCCGTCGTGCTGTGCACTCGAATTGATGTCGGGCAAATTGTGAAACGAAGACTGCATCGTCCAAATCGAATAGCGGTCGGCGGAAAACGTCTTTTTGCTGTACGTTTCAACTCCGAGGTCGATAAAAATCGGCTCGCCGTGCGCAAAAAACGTGAAACTTCCCGTGTCGTTGTGGTTGTGGCTGTCCGCGTTGCCGCCCATTTTCGCCGCCAAAACCGCCAAGTCGTTCCGAAACACCGCAATGCCCGTACTCTCGTAATATTTCTTATGCTTTTTTTTCGCGCTCTCTTCGCCTGCCGCCGCGTACGCTTCAATCTCTTTCGCCGTAAACAGCGACAGCACGCGATAATACAGATTTATCCCGTCCGTCGTCGTCGGGTCAACTTCCCGCAGCTTTTCGCTCATCGACGATGCCCGCCATTCGCTTTGCGCAAACTTCATCAGCTCGCTATCACCGACCAATTTTCCTGCAATAAACTCCCTCACGCCGCTTTTGCCAGCCACCGCCGAACAGTCGCCGAAATTGATGTAATACTTTCCGCCGACGTGCATAAAGCGCGCAAACGAAGCGATATTTTTTATCTTTTTGTTTTTCCACAGCGGAGAAAATGCGTCCGAAGCAATGCAATTCATAATCTTCAAGCTGTCCACAAGGCACAAGCCCGCCGCGCGATAATACTGCACGCCCTCATTGCAACAGCCGTCCTCGCCATAATCTTTCAAGAAGCAATCAAGCGAATGAGCCGCCTTTTTCAGCACCGCCAGCTCATTGTAATGCAAAATCGACGCGCACAAAAGCACATTCATCGTGCACCACGGAGTCCAGTTGCACATTTCCTCGTCTCCGTCGCCCATCCACCAAAAATGAGTTGACAAATACGGCTTCATCACCCTCTCTGCAATCGCTTTTTGCACCGACTGCACGATAAACGGCGAAACTGCGTTCAGTTCATCTTCCAAAAGATACATCGCCATTGCAAGCTGTGCACCCGTTTCGCACGCGAACAAATCCAGCACAGGATTCGCCGTGTCTGGAAGCGGCAGCTGTTCACTGTTGCGAATATAGCTGTTGTGCGCAGGCAAATTCCACGCCGCCTCGGACAAAATCAGATACATTCCGTCGATAATATCACCCAAGAACCGCCCTTTTGCCTCGACACATTCGGCGATAACGAGCGTATTGAGCATATTTCGGCGACGAAAATACTTTTTTTCAAAATTGATTCTATTTCCCGTGCGCGAAAAGTCGAGAAAATCGCTCGCCAGCAAAGTATCCCACTGCAATTTTCTGCACAGCATTTCCGCCCTCGCCACCGTCGCAATTTTCAGCTCGTCCGAAATCGCTCCCCACGCCGTTCTGTCGCTTGCCTTTGCGCACGGCAAAAACGGCTTGAGATTGCGCGGAATCGAGGTCAAATACTGCCTAACGAGTTTCCTGTTCTCCATCTTGCGCCTCTGAAGTTTCCGATTGCTTTTCGTCTTCGCCGTCGCCCGCATCGTTTTTCTTGCCTTTGCGCTTTGCAACCGTGTCATTCATTCGGTTGATTTCTTTTTCGACCTGTCGCGCAAAATCCGAGCACGTTTCGTTTTTCGCGATGAGCATTGCCTCCAAATACGGCACGAGTTTGTCATTGACGAGCGAAAGAAGCGGCTTTTTATACGAAGACGCAGGCGCAGAACGATTTGTGCACGCCGCAATATAGGCATCGTTTCGGCTCGTAAAGATATTCTGCGCCGAACGAATTGCATTTATTGCCTCGCCAACTCCTTCCAAGCCCTTAATATTCTCGCTCAAATTATCCGCGGCGAAATCGAGGAGCATGCTTTCAATCATTTTTGATTCGCTCGTATAGTTCGCGCTCAAAATGCCAGCCTTCACATACTTTTCGTAAATCGCCTTGAGCGGCACAGCAAGCGTTTTTTTGCTTTCAATCGGGAATATCGCATACGCATTGAGCAGCGCGCCCAGTGTCTTCAACGCCTCATCGCGCGCAGCGTCCGCAGCCTCAAGATTCGACAGCGTCTTATCCTGCAAAATCGCAATCGTGAAAACCGAGTTTTTTGTATCGATGTCGCTCACCACCGATTTTACAAACGGGTCAACTTGCACTTTCTCGTCAGCAGTATAATCTCTGATAATCGTGTCAACAAGACCACCCAATTCAGTCAAACGAATAGCCGTTTTTATTTTATACACACTTTGCCTCCAAAATATTTCTACTATAAGTATATCACACAAACAATTCTTTTTCCAGTCTTTTTTCTAAATATTTACGGTAACGATTGCAGCGCGAGCAAATTTCACGAATCGTTACCATAAACATTACAGGATTTTTATAATTCACCAATCGTTACCATAACGATTGCTCCTTTTTAAATTTCTCTCCATTCGTTACCATAAACATTACAGGATTTTAATAATTCACAATTCGTTACCATAACGATTGCTCCTTTTTGCCAAAGCTCCAATCGTTACCATAAACATTACAGCTTTTTAATAGTTTACCAATCGTTACGGTAAACATTACAAGATTTTAATAATTCGCCGTTCGCTACCGTAAACATTCGTGCGCAAAAAAAGAACCTGCCGCGGTGAAATGCGAACAAGCTCTTTCTGCATACTCTATAAATATTACTTGTGAACTGTGGGCGAAAATAATTCTAAAGCAGAAATTTCACCCTTTTGCTCTTTACTCTTTGATGCGGTGGGGGGTGTTGGTGGGGTCGAAAAGGACAACTTCGCCGAATCCCGTCAAGCCGCCTTTGCTCGTTTGGAAATCCGTCGGGTCGCTGTGCAAGCCTTCGCCGCCAACGCAAAACGTGTCCGTCGGGCTGGCGTATTCCGTGTGCGCGATGACAGCCGTATATTTCTTTCCGCCGCGCTCCACTTCAATCGCTTCAATCATCTTCGGAGAAAACGCGATGTGTTTGAAATTAGAATACACGTCAACCGTTTTCGCGCTCGCTTTCTCGAAAAATCCCGCCTTGTTCAGCGAAATCACGGTATACAGCGACGTAAATGCGTCAGATTTCCACTCCGTCGAAAGCGTCTTGTTGCTTTCTGCGCGATTGTAGTGCAAAGAAAAGCGCGTATCTGTGATTTTATGCGACAAATCCGCCACGTCCGCGCCATTTATCAACAGCACTTCTGCGTCATTCTTTTCGCTCGTGTAGCGGAACGTGTGCGCCGCAGTTTGAGAGAGCGTTCCCGTGTTGTTGAAATGCCAAAACTGCGAATACTCGTGCGCGCCGCCCGTGTAAAACTCGTCGCAGACAAGAAACAGCGTTTTTTCGTCGTCCAATGCGAGCACACGGCGATTGACGAACACACCGCCTCCCGAAATGTCGATATAGCCGAGATGTCCGCCCTCGATGTAGCGGTTTTGCACATAGACGCGATTGACGTTTTTCGACAGGCGCGAACAAAGCCAGCTGTCTTCGCATGTATAAAAGTTTTTTCCGTCAACAATGCAAGTGTTATGCGCCGTCGAGTCCTTAAATTCCTCGCGTTCGCCGTTTTGAAAGACGTAAGTGAAGCGACCTGAGTCAAGAAGCACGTCCTCGCCGTTCGCAAAAAGCGAAATGTGCAGTTGGTCGGAATGCCCGTGCCCTGCGCCGAGCGTGCCGCAATGAAAATGCAAATAAGTGCGCTGTGAATCGGCGAAATTTTTGAGCGGCGACGTGATAAAATAGTTTCCGCTTGCGCAAAGTGAGGCGGCGGCGAAATCCTCGCGAGCACTCGTTTCGTTATATTTGACCATTTCGCCAGTGTCCCACGCGCTCTCAAAGTCCATTTTCGCATATCCTGTCGCTTTATAGCGAGAAAGCTCGCCAGAGTAGTATTCGGCGACAACTGCGGCAGAGGTCAGCGTGTCGCGGCTGTCGATGTCGTCGCTATCGCCGAAGCAAAGCTCGTTGCCGCTCGGTTTTTGGTACGCAATCGCCGCGTCAATCATCTTTTGTATCGTCGGGTAAAAGTCAATCGCAATGCCGTTTCTGTGCGCGAGCAATGCAACATCGAGAAAATCGCGCAAAACTTCGTTGTGATACATCGGGCTTTGTTCCCACTGCGCGCCGTCGGAATAAATCTGTATTTTCAGCTCGCTCGAAAGCCGAGAAAGCGCGGTTTTTCGATATTCGGCAGTGCGAGCAGACGGAGGCAACATCACGCCAGCCATAAACAGCCCGTGATTCGCCATAACGCCCCAGTTGCTCATCAGATTGTAGCTGTTCCAGACCGACATAATGAACTCGGCGTGTTCCGTAACGCTCGCAACAAAGCACTTCATCACGTCTTCGCTTATCGCCGCGCTTCCCTCGAAATACAACATCGCTTTGAGCCAGTTGCACATACGAATGCCGACTTCTATCGTTCGCCAGCACTTTTCGTTTTCGGTAATATGCGGCACATTTTTTATCCAGTCCAAAAGCTGCTCGGCAAATGCGCGCGCATATTTTTCATCCTTCGTAATCGCATACGCTTGCCCCAAGCAAATCCAAAATCTCATTCTGTTGAACTGAAAAATCCATTCGGGGTCGTCTTTCGGCATTTTGTTCCACTCGATTTTGTCAGCAAAATGCACGGGAACGGCAGTCTGCTCCATATCCCAGCGCAAATCAAAGACAAATGTCTTATCGGCGACCTCATCGGCGACGCGCAAAATATGTGCAACGTCTTCTTTGCAGTTGTCTTTTACATATTCTGCGACGGCTTCGCGATTTTTGAAAAAGTTTCTTCTATTATGTTCGTAAAATTCCTCGACTAAACTCATTTTTTTCCTCCTTTACTATTAACCTCACCCCCTAGCCCACTCTCCTAGCAGGCGAGGGAGAAATAAAGGAATTATTCTTTTAAAAAGAACCTGTGGTTCACCAATAGAGCTCCCAATCATCGCGAGTTAAGCGCGTGAGAGCCTCAAGATAGAAATAATCGCCCCAACTCGTGCACTCATCGACCCCCTCAGGCGTGCATGTGTTGAAAGGAGATTTCTTGCTGTACGTTCCGTGCAACACAAGCCCGTTCGCGACCGAAAAATCCTTCACGGCATATCGCTCGATGAGGCTTTTCATCATCTCGGCGGCAATGCTGCGATATTTCGCGCTCTCCTCCGCCCGCTCGCCGCGATGTTCCAGCTGTGAAGCCATATCAAGAAGCGCGCACGACACGATGGCGGCACTTGATGAATCACGAGGCTCGGTAATGCCGTCGTGCGAGGCGTTTTCGTCGGTGAAAATCATATCCCAATACGGAACTTTGTCTGACGGGAGCTTTGAAAGGTAAAAATCGAGCGTGCGCTTGAATGCGTCGTAATATTCCGCCTTGCCGTCGTAGCGATACGCCAAAGCCGTGCCGTACACAGCCCACGCCTGCCCCCGCGCCCAAAACGACTGCGCAGAATAGCCCTGACACGTTTCGCCACGGAGAGCTTTGCCCGTCTTTCTGTCCATAAAAAAGGTGTGATACGTCGAACCGTCGGCGCGAATTGAGTGAGCCAAGCAAGTCGCCGTGTGTGCGCGCGCGATGTCGGCAAACTTTGCGTCCCCTGTTTCCCTCGTCGCCCAATACAAAAGCGGCGTGTTCAAAAGGCAGTCGATGATATAGCGATAATTGTCGTCCGCGTCCATTTTTCCCCACGCCTGCAAGAACTTTCCGACAGGTTGCCAGCGAGTTAAGAGCTGTTCGGCGGCAAGAATCGCGGCTTTTTTCGCTCTCTCGTCTTTCGTCAGCTTAAATGCGGCGACACAGCTCGGCGAATACAAAAATCCCATATCGTGATGGTCAACCGCGATTTTTTTCTCTATTCGCTCCTCAAAGCTCTTCACCAACACTTCCGCCGCCCGCCGAAACGCCTCATCGTGCGTCCTCTCGTAGCAAAGCCACAGCTCGCCGACCCAAAAACCGCACGTCCATTGTTCATTTTTGCATTGCGGATAGAAGCCGTTGACCGAAGAATGATTCTGGCACATCGTTGTGTACTCAGGAATGTTCTTTTTCACCATTTTTTGCGCAAAACCAAACGCATTTTCGACCAAATTATCAAAATCTTCCATATAAGTTACCTTTTACAAAGCCGACTGTGTCAGCCTTTCATTCCTGCGCTGGCAATTCCTTGCACAAAGAAGCGTTGCAGGCTCAAAAACACGATTAAAACAGGAATAAGCGTTACGACACTCGCCGCCATTATCAAGCCGTACTCAGAAGAGTATTGCGAGATGAACATTCTCAGCCCGATTTGTATCGTTTTCAGTTCTGTTCGCGTCAAGTAAATCATCGGACCTAAAAAATCGTTCCATGTGCGCACGAATGTGAAGATTGTCAGCGTAGAAAGCGCAGGTTTCGACAGCGGCAGCATCAAACTCCACCAAATTTTGTATTCGTTCATTCCGTCAATGCGCGCGGCTTCGCAAAGTTCGTCGGGAATGCCCTCGTAAAACTGCTTCATCAAGAAAACGCCGAATGCGCTGAACGCTTGCAGACAAATCATTGACAAATGCGTGTTGTTTAAGTGAAAACCGCGCATCAAAATGAACTGCGGCACCATATACACTTGCCACGGCATTGCGATTGTTGCGATATAGCCCAAAAACAGCACATTTTTGCCTTTGAAATGCAGCTTAGAAAACGCGTATGCGGCAAAACTCGACGTTAACAGCTGCAAAAACGTGATAATTATCGTCAATTTCGTCGTGTTCAGCACGAATTTTCCCAGCGGAATCTTTGTCCAGATGTCGCAATAGTTCGCCCAGCGCGGATTTTTCGGAATCCACTGTATCGGAAAGGTGAAAACGTCTTTATCCAGCTTCAAAGACGCGCTCAACATCCACAAAAACGGCAAAAGCATTATCGCGGCGATGCAAACAAGAAGCACCATAATCACCGAGTTCACATTTTTTGATTTCACAAGCATAGAAAACCCCTTTTTTAATGATTTTTCTTGTCGATTTTGAACTGAAACAGCGTAACCGCCAGCACAAGCGCAAAAAGCACCATAGAAACCGCGCTTGCATAGCCCAAATCCCACGAAATAAACGCAGAATTGTAGATGTGATAGACAAGAACGAGCGTTGAAGTGCCAGGACCGCCCTGCGTTATCATATAAATCTGGTCATATACCTTAAAACAGTCGATTGTGAGCATAATCGTTACGAAAAACGTCGTAGACGAAAGCTGCGGCAGCGTTACGTTCCAAAATTGCTGAGAAGTGGACGCGCCGTCGAGATTTGCCGCCTCATACAGCTCAGGATTTATCCCCTGCAAGCCTGCGAGGTAAATAACCATGTAATATCCCATATTTTTCCACACGCTGAACAGAATAACGGTCAACATCGCCCAATGTTTGTCCGCTGCCCAGCCTGGCAAATGCTTTTCGCTCACGCCGAGAGCCGATAAGAGCATATTTACTGGTCCTTTTGCGGGATTAAAGAGCATATTCCACACCACAGCCACAGCCACAAGGCTCGCGACATAAGGAAAGAAGCTGACAGTGCGGAAAAAGTTGCGCGCGAAGATTTCTCTGTTCAAAATTATCGCCAAAAACAGCGCGCACACCATCGTCAGCGGCACAGTTCCCAAAGAATACACGATTGTATTGACTAATGCCGCCTTAAACGCAGCGTCCGAAGCCAATCTTTTGAAATTATCGAGCGCGACAAAGCTCATTTCGCCCGAACCGTTCCATTTTAAGAACGCCAACACAAACGCAAAAATAATCGGACCTAAGGTAAAGACCGCAAATCCGATAAAATTCGGCGCAATAAAGCTGTATGCAACAAGATTATTGCGCAACTCCCTTTGTTTTTTCGTCATTTTTTGTACTCCTTTATTGACCCCTCCCCTTTTCACGAGGAGAGGGGTGTGAAAAAGGCTGTGCCTTATTTTATATACGCCGCAACGCCCTTTTCCATCTCTGCCAAGCCGTCATCGATTGAAATATTGCCTGTCATAATGTTGTCGTGCTGCTGATTTAAGATAACTTCGATTTCACTTGCCTTCTCGTGAAGAGGCATTTCCAAATATGTCTTCTCAGTATACAAAGCCTGCGCGCTGTTTTCGTCCTTCGGGAAGCCTTCCATAGAAGAAATCACGCGGATAACGCTATCATTCTTGATTGCAGGGAAAGTTCCTGTTTTCGCGATGATTTCCGCCCCCGTCGCGCCCGTAACAAACTGCACGAACTCCAATGCCGCCTCTTTATGCTTAGAAGCCGAGCTGACTCCGAGAGAAGTGATTGTGCCAAGCGTCGTTCCAGCCTTAACCCCGTCAGGATGCGGATATTTCACCATCGCCCAATCTTTGCACTCCGCTTCGCCCGCCGCAACTTTCTGAATCAGCGTGCCAATGAACCAACTTCCCATGTTCATCATCGCAACCGAGTTGTTATAGAAGACACCTGAGTAATGAGTTGACGTAGTTTTGAGCTGCGCATAGCTTTGCACAATGCCGTCGTTCTGCTCTGCCAAAATTGTTTCATAATACGGCTTCAAAAAGTCATATTTTCCGTCAACTATCGTGTGTTTGCCGTCAAGAACGCCGAAAAGCTGCACTGCTGAACGCCATGTGTGGTAATGCGCGCCGTAAACCTTTTCCGCGCCGCTTCCGCTCGTCATTTTGCGCGCCAAAGCGTCGTATTCGCTGAAAGTCATATCGTTTGTCGGGTACGGAACGCCAGCTTTGTCGAAAAGTGCCTTATTATAGAAGACAACCCAGAAATCGCTGCGGAACGGGAGGGCGTACAAATTGCCGTCAACCGTGATTTGCTCCGTTGTGCCGCCGTAAACGCTGGTGTCGATGCCTTTTTCTTTGATAAAGTCGTTCAAATTGACGAGCTGCTTTGCTTTTTGCAGAGTATTGTAGCCAGGAATGTCTTTCACGGTTACCACGTCGATAGAATCATCGCCGCCCGTGAGCTGAATAGACAACATCGTCTGATAATCCTGAGAACCGAGGTCAAGCGGCTCGATTTTGACATTCGGGTGCGTCTTCGTGTACTCTTCGATGAGCGGTTTGTAGTATGCCGTTGAATCCCAATCCCACAAAGCCCATTTTAGCGTAACATTCTCATCCGCTTTCTGCGCAGTCTGCTTGTTTCCGCAAGAAGTGAGAGCGAACACGCTTGCCAAAGCCAAAACCGAGGCGATTGAATAAAAAATCTTCTTCATAAAACGAGTGACGGCTTTATTTATAATCAAACCTTTTTCGCAATGAATAAAAAGCCTTTGAATTCAGTCAAAAGTATAAAAATGGGCGATAAAATATCTTTACATAAAAATAAATCAAACAACCAAAAAATAAATTCGATAACTTTATCAAGAGAATCTTTAATAAAAGCACCGAGTCAATTTTTAGCATATAAATATTTAAGACCGAATTCAATAAAAGAAAAATATGATATAGTAATGATAAATAAACCATATAAGTCAATAAATACAAATAATTATATAATAAATACTTTAAACGTTTCCGAAAAAAATTTCGCGAATAATAGTGTCATAGATAAAAAAAATTTAGAGAAAGATTATAACAAATACAAAAAAGAAAAAGAAGAGTTGAATAATAAAATAAAAGAACAAAAGTCAAACATTGAAAAATTAATCGAAAGGAATAAAAAATTAGACGAAAAATTTAACGAAGTTAGTCAAGAAAATACCAACTTGAAAAAAAAATATGGCTCGTTAAAAGAAAATCAAGAGCAATTAATAATGCTTGTGAAAATAATTCAAGAAAATGGAATTGATGTTGACGGCTTGATTGATAAATGGAACAACGAAGTTGAAATGGAAGAAAAACAAGCAGCTGATAAAAAAGGAAAAGATTCGGCTAATACGAAATCAGTCGATGTTGAAATGAATAAAGAGCATGAAAAATATGAATTTTTACCTATTACAGTTGATAATTCAATAAAATCAAGAAGTATTATTAAAGGTGTGCCAAAATTGAATTTTGAAGTTATAAAAAAATAAATTTTATTTATGTTTATATTATAATTTAATTATATTAATATTTTATTAATAAATAATATTAAATGGG
>CALDID010000159.1 GCA_937901865.1 uncultured Treponema sp. | reverse complement strand
TCTACACTCTTTCCCTACACGACGCTCTTCCGATCTCATTAATGTTATTGATTCGGATTTTGGGGTATCTATTGTCGATAGAACAAAAATCGAACAAATTGAGAAGGAACATAGCTTTCAGCTTGGTGACTGGTCTAATGGAAAAAAGACTGCTGAAATCGGAAAGGCTTTGAATGCAACAACATTGCTCGTTCTTAATAATTTTAGTTTTACCTCAGATTTTTGGGAAGGTACTTGCCAATATAATTTTGATGCAAGTATTATTGATATTAACACTATGAAAGTTGGAACACTTAATGTTGCTTATGAAAATAATGAAAAGGCTGTAGGTGATTTAAAGGTCAGAGGTTCTGTGAATTGGCGTGATTTCGCCATACATTCAAAAAATAAGAATAGTTCTTTTGAAGACGAAATTTCTCTTAAAACTCTGGATACAATTGCAACTGTTCAGACTAATGACATAAGCATGGTCTCTCCGCTTGGACATGCCATGCGACTAGAAGAAAACGAATACGATTTGAATGACTTAAAGACGGAATTTGCACAAGCACTACTCATATATTTCGATGGAGTTGGTGAACTCGAATTAAAAAGTTCAAGAAATTCAAAAAAGTACATATACACCTTTGAAGCTTGTGAACCAAATATAGAAAAAATTGATGGTTCTTTTTACACTGACGGAAAAATTGGCACTTTGTCAGTCAAGACAAGTAACGGCTTGGAAAAATTGGATGTCTATACTATTAACAACTCTGAGTATTTTATCAAAATTGGTACTGAAAAATATCCAGCATGCACTGCCTACTATTTTCTCAAGATGATAAAAGAATAAGATTCTTGCAGGATTTGGAGTACCTAATGAAACGATTTTCTTTGATTTTGTTCAGCTTATATATGTTGTTCCCTCTTACGGCTCAGCAAGCACTGTACAATGGGGAAGGCGGTAAGAATCATATTATTATGTTTGCAGAATCTACGCTGGAAAATGGCGATTTCTACAAAAGCGATTTGTTTATAACAGACAAAATCAGAGCGAATCTTATTTCTGTGCTTCATAAATACGGCGGCTTCAACTGCATTGATTTGAACGAGGCAAAAAACATTATAAAAGTGCAAAAGCAGCTTGAATCCTCTCTGTATAATGAATCGCAAACGATTGAAATAGGAAAGCTCGTCAAGGCGAAAGAATGTGTAAACATCAAGACAACACGGCTTCCAAGTGGTTCGTATTCAATTAACATCACTCTGCTGAATGTGGAAACTGGAGAGATTCTCGGAATGTTCAGTTCGCCTAAAACTTACGAATCAGCCGAAAGTTATTGTCTTCAAGCTCATTATGATTGTCTTTCGGAAATCCTCCGAAAGCTTAGAATAAAGCAGACCAATGCAGGCATAAACGCACTCAAAGAAGAACAGCGTATAGCCGCAGAACAAGCCGAGAAAAATAAAGCTATTGCAAAAGAAAACGCTAGAATTGAAGCTGAAAAAAGCGAACAGCAGCGAAAAGAAGCTGAACACCGAGCCAAGATTGCACAAGAAGAACAAGAGCGAAAAGAAGCTAAAGAAAAAGCAGAAGCTGCAGAAGCAAAGCGAGAACTTGAAGCAAAGAAAGCCAGAGAGCTTGCGGAAAAGAAAGCAAAAGAAGATGCTGCTGCTAGAGCAAAAGCTCAAAATCCATTTGCAAACGAAACGTATTATTGCGAGTTTGAAAACGGCTCCCGCTTTGATTCGTACAAAATCGAGTTCACTTCACAAACAGAATGTAGAGTTACGATAACTTCTGTTGATTCAAAAGGCAATGAAAACACTGTTTCTAAAAGCGGCGGTTATTCGTTTGCAAACAACGTGCTTTCTGTAAACGTGCGAATTCCGAATCAAGCAGTCAAACACGTTCAGAAAATCGCTTGGAAAGGAACTGTAGCTTTTAATAACGGATATAATTCTTTCTATATGCTCATTCCAACAACATCAAACGATGGAGCAAAGAAAATCAGAGCCGAATTTCATTTGCAATGATTATCAAAAAATAGGCACGAACAAAAAAACAACATCGCTAGGATAATCGGGGTGTATTTTCGAGCAAACGAAATATTGTATTTGCGAGTCTACAGCTGCATTAGCACGGCGTAGTTCACATTATGAGCTCTCTCGTAGGCGATAAAGTCTTTTTCTTCCTGCGTTACGCGAATCTTCAGCGACAGTGCAAACCGCTTTTTGTACGAAGCAAGCCCCGACAATTTCATATACTCTTTTTCTGAAATGATTTTCTCGTCGGCAGAAACGTCTGATTGCAATTTCTTGAACAGTCTGCGAAAAAACAGCGCGGGAAGAAAAAGATTCGCACTGTTTTGCATAAATCTATGGATTTTTTCGGCGATGTCCGATATAATACAAAAAGAAGCGCAACCAAAGTTACGGTTGGTCTTCATTACTAAAACTTTAATGCCCTTTCGGACACCGCCGCCTTAGTGGTCAGACTAGGCGGCTATTTTTTGCTCTCACACATTTTTAAGGTGCGAAGAGGTGGAGATTATCGTTGACAGCTTGCATCGTGAACTTTCTTTGCAACTTTTTCGCCTAAAAGCACTCGCACAATTTCCATCGCGAACTCTTCCGCCGCGCCAGGACCTCGCCCTGTGATGACATTGCCGTCTGTAACAAAAGGAACATTGCGAATGTGTGTCGCTTTAACAGACGAAGAAACCATCTTTTCCATTTCAGGATAACAGGTGTATTTTTTGCCGCTCAATACGCCCGTTTTCGCCAAAACCACAACAGGCGCGGCGCAAATCGCTGTTACGAGCTTTCCCGCCTTGTGCATATCACAGATAAACGGTGTAAGAGGCGCAAAGTCTGCAAGGTTCTTCGCTCCTGGCATTCCTCCTGGTGTAAAAAGAGCGTCGGGAAGCTCTTTTAATGCGCTCTTCCACTCGTCAAACGTCTTATCGGCAATGTATATAACGCCGTGCGCGCCTAACACTGCGTGAGGGTCGTTCAGTGTATAGCAGCCCTCTTGCATCTCTACTTTTGTCTGTGCGCTCACGCTTACCGTCGTTACGCACACGCCAGCTCTGCGAAGATAATCAATCGGAGTAACCGCTTCAATCTCTTCAAAGCCCTCTGATAAGAAAACTACAACGCTTTTCATAAAAAAAACACTCCTTAATAAAACTGTTTTCCTTGAAACTATAGCCGTATTAGGCTAAAATATAAATGTATGAAACAAGTCCTTATTATAAACGCTTCACCGCTTTTTCACGAATTCCTCAAAGACAAGCTGAAATCTGAAGGCATTGAGGTTGAAACCGCTGAAAAGCGAGATGCATTTCCAAAATTAGTTTCGACTCTCCCTGACCTTGTCGTCATAGACATAGAGGCTATGAAAGACTTTGCAGAGCTTGGCGATTTCTTTAAGAAAAAGAAAGTCGAGCCTAATACTTCTCGCACCCCCGTTATTATCGCAGGTCCTACGATAAAACGCGACAAAGTGCGCGCTTTAACCGAATTCGGCGTAGTGAAGTATTTTTCAAAACCTATCAAATTTGATATTTTCTTCGAGTCTATAGGGAAAATCTTGAAAACGGGATTTACGTTTGATAAAACTCGTTCCATCGTTGATATTCACCTTAATAAGAATATCATATTTATCGAAATTGCACAGGGCTTAAATCGCGAAAAACTTATGCTTTTAAAGTATAAGATTTCGGAGCTAATCACAAAAAACAATATTGAGCGTCCTAAAATCGTAATTATGATTTCAGATATGGATTTGAGCTTTGTGGACGCGGTAAACCTTGAAATCATATTCGACAACATTGCCGATGAAAATCGAATAGACAATAAGAACGTAAAAGTTCTTTCGCTTGACCCGTTTGTTAAAGCCTTGATAAAAGGACACGAAAAATACAAAGGGTTTGAAGTCGTTAAAGATTTGTCGAAGGTTATGGCAAATTTGGTAGACGATACGCCAAATGAAGACGTTACAGAACTCATCTCTGACAAAGTGCTGATTGCAGATGTGGCAAATCAAGGCTCGGTGCAAATGCAATTCTATTCAGAAAGCGCAGACGAAGATTCTACGGGAAGTATGCTGCGTGTGGCTGTAGTTGATGATGATGTAAACATCAGAAAGCTCTTATATGCGACATTCTTTGCTATTAACGCAGAATGCAATATGTTTGAAAACGGAGAAGCATTCTTAAAGGCTGTTGCAGAAAAGGATTTTGATTTGGTTGTGCTCGACATTTTGATGCCGCCGGGAATAAACGGTTTTGAAGTGTTGAAACGGCTCAAAGCAAACGAAAAGACGGCTCATATCCCTGTTATTATGTATTCGCAGGTAACACAAAAAGAATCTGTCGTGTCTGCTTTGCAAATGGGGGCTGCAAGTTATCTTGTAAAACCGCAAAAGCCTGATGTCATCATCAAAAAAGCGATGGAATTGCTGCAAACGAATTAAAATGGCAAGCGATGAATTAGAATCTGGAAGCAGGTTTCTTGCAAATACATTGCACGAAATCCGCACCCCCATTCAAACGATAATCGGAGCAAGCGAGCTTTTGCTAGACACAAAGCTCTCAAGCGAACAAAGGGAATATTTGCATCAAATACAATTCAGTGCAAATGTGCTTTTGGCATTGGCGAACGATGTTTTAGATTTTTCTAAAATACGCTCTAAAGAGTTCAAACTAGAAAAAATACCTTTTGATGTCGGCTCACTTACCGAGCAAGTTGCAGATTTGGTCAGCATTGATGCCGCAACAAAAGGGCTTGAACTCATCACAGACATCGATTACAGCTCAAGCGACTTTGTTACAGGCGACCCCGTGCGATTGCAGCAGATTTTGCTTAATTTGCTTAAAAATGCGGTTAAATTCACTCACTCTGGCTATGTAAAAGTATCGTTTCAATTTCGTGAATGTGAAAAAACAGGTACGCCATATCTTGATTTTCACGTTATCGATACAGGAATTGGAGTCGCAAAAGATAAAAGAGAATCTATTTTCACCGATTACTATCAAGTAGACGCTTCTATTTCTCGGCAATACGGCGGCACGGGCTTAGGGCTTGCGATTTGCAAAAACTTAGTTACGGCAATGTATGGCGAAATCGGAGTTGAAGACAATGCAAAAGAAAAAGGCTCTGATTTCCATTTTTCCATTCCGCTTCTTGAGCGTGTTGCCCCCCCAAGAGAGCACAAAACGTACAAAATCGACACCGTTACCAGTATCTTAATCGTAGACGACATAGAGGAAGCGGCTGTTTCATTGGCGAAAAAGATTTCGTACATAATCCCGATTGATAAAAACAATATCTGCATTGCAAACTCTGGCGAAAAAGCGATTGAGTTAATGAAGCAACACTCTAGCAAAAAAAAGAGTTTTAGCATTGTGCTTATTGATATGGTTATGCCTGTAATGGACGGTTGGAGGCTGGCGGCGTATATAAACCAAGACAAAAGCATAAACGGCTCTTTGCTCTATTTGATGATACCTGAAGGGCATTTGACAAACGACGCTAAAATGCAAGCTCTCAACTGGTTTAATGGCTATATTCGTAAGCCTGTGAAGAAAGCGGATTTAGAGAAAAAAATCTTTGCGGCTCTCGATACGACCATAGACCTCGAACCAATCGCCGAAGAAGAGGAGGCAATACCTCTTTCTCAAATGCCACAGGCACTTTCTGAAAAACAAAAGATGGCTGAAAAACAGGCTGTGGTTGTGGCTGTAGCGGAAGACCACCCTGTTAATCAAAAAATAATGAGCGCATTTTTGAAAAAATTCGGTGCAACGGTCTATCTTGCTTCAGACGGAAACGAGGCAATAGAGTTAATCAAAGAAAATCCTGATATAAAAATTATGTTTATGGATATACAAATGCCTGAGAAAAACGGGGTTGATGCTACGATAGAAATCAGAGCACTCGGATTTAAAGGCGTGATTGTCGCTTGCACTGCAAACAACGACACGGCGGACTTTGAAAGCTACAAGAAAATCGGAATGGACGACATATTGGTAAAGCCATTCAAAAAAGACACCGTGGGCGCAATGCTGGATAAATGGATTACGGTATTGAACGAAGTGGAATTTGCAGGGGGACTGAAATAAAAATGAACGCGATGAAAAAGATGAAAAAAACAAATTATCACGCACATTCTCTTTTCTGCGACGGCAAAAACTCTGTAGAAGAGATGGTTCTTTCTGCAATAGAAAAAGGATTTGACATCTTAGGCTTTTCCTCTCATAGTATGTGTCGCTTTTCAGACGATTGGCATTTGAAAGTGGAAGAACACAGCGCATACGCCGAAGAAGTTCGCCGAGTAAAAAGAGAGTACAGCGACAAAATCAGCATACAGCTCGGATTTGAAGCAGATTATATCTATGGACTTTGTAAGCCACACAAAGCTGATTTTAGGCAATACTCCCCCGATTATCTCATCGGCGCAGTGCATTATGTGATGAATGAAAACGGCTGTTTTGCCGTCGATGATTCAGAAGAAAACGTAAAGGCGGGATTAGAAAATGTATTTGGCGGCAACAAACGGGAGCTTGTACATGCGTATTTTGAAAGCGAACGGGAAATGATTGCTAAAGGCAATTTTGACATCATTGCACACGCAGACCTTATCCGCAAGCATAATGCAAAACTAGAGCTTTTTGATGAGGAGGCAAGCGAATACAAAGAAGAGTTGAAACTCACTGCAAAAGAAATAAAAAGAGCTGGCGTTATTGCAGAAATAAACACAGGCGGAATGGCAAGAGGATATTTAAAAGAGCCGTATCCTTCTCCTTATTTTCTTTCGCTTCTCTCTGAACTAAAAGTACCTGTTACCTACTCATCAGACGCACATAAAGCGCAAAATCTCGACTTCGGCTATGAGGAAACACTTGCGTACATAAAAAAAGCCGACTACAAGGAAATTGCATACCTTGAAGACGGCTCTCTAAAACTCATTAGGCTATAAATTAGCGGTTTCGTCTCTCTTCTTTTGCCTTGCAATCAATGCAGAGGTCAGCATACGGAATCGCCTCTAAGCGCGCCTGCGGAATATCTTTTCCACACATCAAACACTTTCCATACGTTCCGCGGTCAATGCTCTCAAGTGCATTGTTAATCAGTGTCAATCTCAAAGCATCTTGCGCACCAATAGAATCAAGCAAAGTGCGGTCAATAGCATCAGAAGCTACATCAGCTTCATCTCCAGACTCTCCTGCTCCTGTCAGCTTTTTCATATCTTCGCTTTGAATAGAAAGAGAGGCTAAAATTGTGTCGCGTTGTTCAATGAGCTTTTTTTTCTGCTCTTCGATAAATTGTTTTTCCATAAATAGAAACACTCCCCGTGTTGACAATCTTTGAAGTTTTGTAGATACTAATATAAGTATAATCGTCAAAAGACATTATTTTTTTTATACCTTATGTCTTTTTTTATTTGATTTTGGAGGAATCGTGGCTAAAGAAGAAGCTATTGAGGTCGAAGGCATCGTAAAAGAGGCATTGCCTAATACGATGTTCCGTGTTGAGTTGCAGAATAAGCACGTTATTCTTGCACAGCTTTCTGGAAAAATGCGAAAGCATTATATCAAAATCGTTCCTGGTGACAGTGTAAAAGTTGCTTTGTCTCCGTATGATTTGAACAGAGGACGCATTATCTTTCGCGAACGCTAGACCCACAGGGTCTTTCTCACACCCACAGGGTGTTTTTACAAAAAGCGTTTATTTCAAAAGGAACTCATTTGCAGTTCCTTTTTTCTTTACCTAAACCAACGGCTAAGATGTGAGCCTATAGACTTCACACCCTTTATAATTCCGCTTACCCCACCAATAACCATCATTAAGCCAATCGGGAAGAACCACAGCAGATTTATTCCCATAATCGTCAAGAACAAATACAATAAGATTGACAAAAGAGAGCCTGAAATCGACGGCTTTGGAGTGCTTGAATAAGTATTCCATGTATAATAGTGATAGCCATCATTTCGAGAACCGTAACTGCTCCCCTCATTTCTAAACCAATCAGAGAATGGGTCGTCGTTTCTTGTATATCCGCCGCCGTATGTATTGTATGTATTGCCATACGCGCTATTATTTGCGCTAGAATAAGAAGAAGTTGTAGAGCCAAATCGGTCGTAATCGGCTTTTTTCTTTTCATCGCTTAAAACAGAATACGCCTCGCCGATTTTCTTGAACATATCTTCAGCTTCTTTGTCGCCTGCATTGCGGTCTGGGTGATATTTGAATGCCTTTGCTCTATACGCCTTTTTAATCTCTTCTGCACTTGCATTCTTGTCAACACCTAAAACATCATAGTAATTCTCTGCCAAAACCTTATTCCTCTTACATCTATGAAAATCTATGAAAAGCCAAAATGTTACACTCTATATTAAAGATACCAAACTTGAGCAAAAATTTCAAATTTATTTTTGCTTGCATTCACTGTATGCTTTAATCTTTTATCATCACCCAGGTAGCCCCTGTACCGCCCATAAACTTATCTGGGTGTCCTGAAGTACCAAGCCGCTTATCTTGCTCGATAAACGATTTTACCATAGGTCCTAGAACGGGGTCTGAGCCGTGAGAATGAGTGCCTTTGCCGTGAATAATTAAAATCTTTTTTAATCCTCTCGCTTGGCAATCTCCTACAAAAGAATTCAATCTCTCCCACGCCTCTTCTTTTGTAAGCCCGTGCAAATCAATACGCGCTTCTGGACTCATCTCTCTGATATAAGTACGGCTTCGCATTTTCATACTTTCATTGTACTCATCTGCTGCTGCGTCTTTGTCTACAGTGCCATAGCGGCGAAGCCACGCTTCCATCGGATTTATGCTCTTTTCATTGTCTTTTTTCATCTGTGCTTCTGCGCTATAGCCCTGCTTTAAAAGCTCTTTTTCTTCTTTTGTTGGCGCATTTGCTTTCTTATGCGATACTTGAATTGTTCCCTTTGGAGTTTTTCCCTTTTGAGCTTCTTTCTTTTGCATATCGTCGTATTGATTCAATATATCTGCAAAGTTCATTTTCCCAAACCTCTTTTCTAAAAAGTAATTCAATTATATCATTTACTATTTCGTTTTTCTACTATCTTTTTTTCTTAAAAAATGCAAGTAGAAAAACATACCTATTCACTTTGTTGATATTTTTTCTTATTGTGCTATAATATTAGAGATAACAATATTTTTAGGAGAACTATTTTTATGAGCGAAAATACAATGCACCTTCGCCCAGTTATTGCCGTAGACAAAGACAAATGCTGCAACTGTCATCGTTGTATTGCGGTGTGTCCTGTAAAAATCTGCAATGACGGCTCAGGCGATTATGTTTCCATAAATCACGATTTATGCATAGGGTGCGGAGAGTGTATAGAGGCTTGCACACACGGAGCAAGAAAAGGAATTGACGATACACAAGAGTTCTTCAAAGATGTAAAAGCAGGTGTGCCGATTATAGCGATTGTAGCTCCTGCTGTTGCAGTGAACTTCAAGGGACGCGATTTAGAGTTAAACGGATTTCTTAAATCTCTCGGCGTAAAAGCGGTGTTTGATGTGTCTTTCGGCGCAGAATTGACCACAAAGAGCTATATTGAGCAACTGTCAAATGAAAATCCCGATTTGCTCATCTCTCAGCCATGCCCTGCCATAGTATCGTATATCGAAACATATCGCCCTCATCTCATCAAGTATTTAGCAAAAGGCGATTCTCCTATGGCACACACTATTGAATATATCCGTCGATTTTGCCCAGAATATGCAAATTGTCGCATAGCCGCTATTTCTCCTTGCTTTGCAAAGAAAAGAGAATTCGACGAAAACGGCAAAGGCGATTACAACGTAACGATGAAAAATCTCGACGAATATTTCAAAAGCAACAATATAGATTTATCGAGATTTGCTAAAACCGAATACGACAACCCAAGCGCAGAAAGAGCTGTACTGTATTCAACGCCAGGCGGACTATTGAAAACGGCACAGCGATTTTCTCCAAAGATTGCTGAAAAGACACGCAAAATTGAGGGAAAGAGCGTTATCAAGTACTTTGAAGGGCTAGAAAAGGAAATGCAAGCGGGCGAAAAGCCTCTTTGTTCGCTTATCGATTGTCTTAACTGTGAAAGAGGCTGCAACGGAGGAGCAGGAACAACTAATCAGCACTTGACGCTTGATAAAATGGAATCTCTTGTTGCAAATCGTGCAAAAGAGCGGCAAAAGCAATGGAATACACTCGACGCAAAAGCTGAAAAAAAGGCATTAAAACGGCTTGACAAAACGCTGAGCGAATATTGGCAACCTAAAATCTATGAGAGAAAATACACCGACCGCTCAAGCGTACTTACATCGCTTTTAAAAGTGCCAAGCGAAGATGAGTATTGGAACATCTTTCACAGCATGGGTAAACATGATTCAAATGACCTTTTCGACTGTGGAGCGTGCGGCTATGATTCTTGCAGACAGATGGCGTTTGCGATTTATAATCATCTCAATCGCCGCGAAAACTGCCACTATTTTGTGCAGCATGTTGCAAACGTCGAACACGAAAATAAGCTATATGAAACAGTGAGAGAAGTTACAGGACACAGCGTTTCACTTTTGGAAGGAACAAGAAAGAATGTTACTTCTCTTGCGCTCAAAAGCGACGAAATGGCTCAATGTGTGCAAGATTCATCAAGCGCAGTTGAAGAGATGGTCAACAATATCTCTTCAATCAATAAGATTGTAGATAAAAACTTCGACATCGTAAGCGCACTTGAAAACGAAACGCAAAACGGTCGCATAAGTGTTCAAGAGGTCAATTCACTTGTTTCCTCTATCGAAAAACAATCAAAATCGCTTGTAGAAATGAGCAGCGCAATTCAAAAAATCGCAAGCCAAACAAATATGCTTGCAATGAATGCGGCGATTGAGGCTTCTCACGCAGGAGATGCAGGAGCAGGATTTGCTGTTGTTGCGGACGAAATCAGAAAACTTGCAGAAGATTCAGGAAACGAAGCAAAGAAAATCGGCGATGTCTTGAAGCAAATCAAGTCTATGGTAGACGGCGCGTATAACAAAACGAACGACGTGAGCAATGAGTTTGACAGCGTGGTAAATCTTGCCGAAAAAGTAAAAATACAAGAAAATGAAGTGAAAAGCGCAATGCAAGAACAAAGCGCAGGCAATACGCAGCTTTTAGAAAGTATTTCTAAGCTCAAAGAAGGCACAAGAGCCGTAGAGCAAGCAACAGCAAGCCTTGCTATTGACACAAAGAACGTTATTGACCAAATCGAAAGCATCGGCAAAAAACAGGCATAGCCTGCTCTTAAAGCGTAGCCTGCTTTTCAAATTAACCTAGCTATGTTAATCCACAATATATAGCTAGGTTAATAAAGCTT
>CALDID010000158.1 GCA_937901865.1 uncultured Treponema sp. | reverse complement strand
ATTGCTTATATTTACTGCAAATGCCAACAGCAAAAGCGAATCAATAAAAGCTCCCGCCATAAATACAACAGAAAAGCCCAAATAAATCTGATTGGAAGCCAAGCCTTCTTTGAACTGAAAAACAGCAAATCCAATCACAACCCACGCAAATAAAAACGACAAAATAACTCGTTTTCTCATTTTATAAAAATCTCCTTAAACCTTATTCATCATATTGAATAAAAGATGTATCATTTTCAGGTAATACGTCAACATTAAAAAGTTTCTTTTCTATGGCGCGTGTTCTTGTTTCTGCTTTTTCAATTTCTGAAGTTGCAGATTCAAGTTTTTTCTTTGTTTTTTCAAGAACATCACCAAATTTTCCGAATTCTGTTTTTACAGAACCAAGAAGTTCCCATATTTTAGAAGTTTCTTTTTGAATTGCCAGTGTTCTAAAGCCCATTTGCAAACTGTTCAAAAATGCGTTGAGTGTTGTAGGTCCTGAAATGGTAACATTGTAATCATTCTGTATCTCTTGCATAAAACCAGGAAGCCGAATGACTTCAGAATATAAGCTTTCAAAAGGCAAAAACATTACGCCGAAGTTCGTTGTATACGGTTCTTGAATATACTTCTCTTTTATGTCCTTTGCAAATTTGCGAATATCTTTTACAAGTTCTTTGCGCAGTGTTTCAATATCTTCTTTGCTGCCGTCTTCGTATGCTTTTGTTAAATTATCCCAAACTGTTGCAGGATACTTTGAATCAATAGGAAGATAGATAAATTCTCTTTGAGTATCTTTTGACGGAAGTTTTACAGCAAACTCAACAACGCACCTCTCATTTGACGGATTAGGGTGTGCATTTTTTTCAAATTGATTTGGAGAAAGAACATCGTTTAACAATGCTTCAAGCTGGATTTCGCCCATTCCGCCTGCAGTTTTAACATTTGTTAAAGCTCTTTTTAGCCCTCCCACGTCATTTGCAAGGCTTTGCATTTCTCCAAGTCCTTTTTGAACAGCTTCAAGTTGCTTATTTACAAGTTCAAAAGAAGAGTTTAGCCTTTTTTCAAGTGTGCTTTGTAGTTTTTCGTCAACAGTAAGGCGCATTTGCTCAAGTTTCTTTTCGTTGCTTTCTTGCATTTCTTTCAAACTTGAATTAACTTCTTGCTTTTGCATATTGAGGCTTTCTTGCGTTGTTTTAGAAAGAGAATCAAACCTATTAGAGAGTGTTTCCATGAAATTCGCAAGACTTGAAGTCAGAGAATCTGCTGTGTTCTTCGTCAGTACATCGAGTTTTCCATTTATAGAATTTTGAAAGCTCATCAAAGTATCATGAGTTTCTTTGCGAGAAGACCGCTCATTTTCAGTAGATACTTTTCGGTTTCTCTCAAATTCATCTTTGAGATTTTTCTCATACGCATCAAGTTTCTCTTCATAATCGCCAAGTCTGTCTTTAAGAACACTTTGGTCAGAACTTTTCTGCGTTGAAAGAAGAATAAGAATCAAAATAATGATAACGATTGAAAAAATAATAGAAATATCCAATTTATATCTCCTTATAGAATAGTATTTAAGAACCTTTATAAAACTTCTGCATTTTCATCAATCGCAATACAAGTGTCGAGATTGATGAAAATGAGAGCTATAAAGTATTTTTTTCCGTAAATGAACGGTATCCCTAAATTAAAGAGTACCTTTTGACAATGCTATAAGCCATAGTGCAAACTTTGAAGCACAGTTCTGATACCATTGTGAACAGATATAGTAGCCATGATTTGGTTCTGCCCAATATCTGTTTACACCGTTATCATCTTGTCTTCCTTGTCTTATAGTACGAAGCAATGTGAACTTTAGCGTCCAGTTTTTGAATCTGTAGCAAATGCCAAAAGTGTTATAGCAATATTCTTCATCTGTAAGAAGACGTTTCTCTTCTTTTGCTGGAATAAGATTATTCTCAAGAAGTCTGTCCATTGTTCTTCGAACATGAGCTTGAATTTTCTCGTCTTTAGCAGGATAGAGTTCAAACTTAAGCTTACCAATGTAGACATTTGTGATTTCTTTTTTTGTAGTAATGGTGAAAATAGAGTTGTCAAGAATGATGTTCTTATACTCATTTTCATCAAAAACGTCTTCCTCTGCTGATTCTGGAAAAAGCTGTTCATACACATTCTTTATGTATTCATCAGCTCGTACTACACTAACAGGAATTCTTTGCTTCAAAAGAATCCCGTTTAAGTTTTTGGCTCTGCTTAGTGCAACGTAAACCTGTCCAGAATCCCAAGATTCAGCTGCGTCGATTGCAATAGAATCCAAGGTTAAGCCTTGCGATTTGTGAATTGTAACAGCCCAGCCTAGTTTTAGAGGAATTTGTGAAAAAGAACCTACCACAAACTGCTTAATTGTTTTGCTTTCTTCGTCCCATTTGTATTTTAAACTTTGCCAAGCAGCCTTTTCAAGCTGATACACACTGCCTTTTACTTCGACTTCCACATAACGCTCGCCAAAACCAACAACTTTTCCCATATCACCATTTACTAAATGGAGTGTTGGAATGTTTTTGGTAATCATAACCTTTGCACCAATGCAAAGCTCTAAATGAAAAGGTGTAATACACTGGTCTAAATCAAAATCGCCATCTCTAATGCCATCATATGTTTTTGATTTTGCACCTTGTTCGTTCAGATTGAACATCTTCAAGCCGTTGAATTTCTCTGCTTCTTTGTTTGTTGTTGTAAGAAGAATACATTCTTCTGGAACATTTGATGTCCCGATACGAGTTTCGATAAAACACTTCTGATTCAAGAAATGGATATCTTCTTCAAATCCATGTTGACATTTTCTGATTCTGTTGAGCATATGGATAAAAGATTTATCACCTTTCTGACGATAAATCTTTTTTAACTGCACAGCTTCAACTTCTACATTCTCAAAAGCTTTAGCGGCAAAGAAAAATGGACTTTCCCATTGTTCTATGAATTTATTTGCCTCTTCATCATCAGTTTTTACAACAGGAGGCAGCTGGAAACAATCTCCGATAAAAAGCATTTGCTTTCCGCCAAAAGGCATGTTTTTATCACACCACAATCGAAGAGCATAATCAATATGGTCAATCATCCA
>CALDID010000157.1 GCA_937901865.1 uncultured Treponema sp. | reverse complement strand
TACTCGATACGGCAATCTATAGCAATATAGGCGTTTTGAGAAAGAGGCTGTGCCTAAGATTATCGGGTCGAACCCGATAATGACAATTATCGAACAGGTCTAGTATATTGAAATGCAAGAAATGTTTTAGTAAAATGAATAGGTATATGAGAGTGCGTTTTAGATTTTTAGTTTGTTTAATACTATTCATATTTACTTCGTCGAGTTTTGCACAAGAAGATGATTTTTCAGATTTCGACCTCGTTCGCATCGGTCCTTCGTACGGCTTTGATACATACAACATCGGAGAAAACTGGTATCAGCGCATTGTTGAGCGATATGTTTCCTCTTTCCGCATAAATAAATTTGAAACAACCTATAACCTTTGGTATTCCGTCATTTCGCAGGCAGAGCGCGACGGCTACTATTTCGGCAATCCTGGTCAAGAGGGAAGCGAAGGTATCCGCGGTCGCCGACCGACAAAGCAGGGAAAATATCAGCCTGTAACCGCGATAAATTGGTATGACGCTATTGTGTGGTGCAACGCTTTGAGCGAGCAGCGCGGCAGAACACCTTGCTACACTTATAATGGAGAGGTGTTGCGCGATTCGACCGACCCTGCGTGCGACCTTGCAGAATGTGATTGGGAAGCGGACGGCTATCGACTCCCTTCTGAAGCTGAATGGGAATATGCGGCAAGAAAGCTCGGCAGTGGCGGCTATCAGCCAGGCGACCTTGCAAGCGGACTTGTTGCAAAGACATCGCAAACACAGGTAAGCGTAGGCAACAGCGATGTAGCGTGGTACGACACAAACACGACAGGCACGCATATTGTAGGAACGGCGGGAAGCGATTCGGGAGCGGCAGGAACGGGCAGAAAGAACGGAATGGGGCTGTTTGATATGAGCGGCAATGTGATGGAATTTTGCTGGGACTGGTATGATGAGGAATATGAAGACGTGGACAAAGGACAAAGGGCGACAGGACCAGACTACGGCTTTGCACGAGTGAGCCGAGGAGGCTGCTGGAATCCGTATCCAGGGCTTGCGATTACGGCGGCGCGCTTTAAGTACGACCCAAACGAAAACTACAATTATCTCGGCTTCCGCTTCTGCTCTTCTAAATAGAAGAATCTTAGAGACATCGCGCATTAAAAAACAAAAATGGCTATGGACGAAAAGTGCGCAAAACGGTATAGTAAAGAGCAATATGAAGTGCGTTCAGGATTGTATTGCAAATACAGATTTTCTCTATAGATAACTATGCGGCGGCGTTTTTTCCGACCGCATTTTTTTTGCATTATGGGGGTGAAATATGACGTATGCCGCTTTGGAAGAGCAGCTCAGACAAGTTGACGAGCAGGATTTTGACTTTGTTTCGCACTTTTTGGACTTGATTTTGAACAAGCGCAAAAAAGAAACAAAAAACGAAAAAAAAGTGTTGCGCGAACCTGGTGCATTGAAAGGTCAAATTTGGATGGCAGATGATTTTGATGAAACGCCAGAGTGCTTCAAGGAGTATATGTGAAATACCTTTTAGACACGCATACTTTTTTGATAATTGCGCAATCTGAATTAGAAGAGATGACGCTCATAACGCGCGACACAATAATTCCAAAATATCCAAACGTACTTGTATTATGGTAACAGGAGATAAGAAGATGGCACAGCAAAAGATTTTTCACGTTGACCCAAGCTACAAAATGGTTGACACGTGTGCAGGCGAGTTTAATGCAGAAACTCCGTATTTTTACGCAAGCTACGACAGCGAAAATGAAGCAAAAGATTTCCTTGTCGAGCGCGCTCAAGCAGGCAAAAAGAGCGAAAAAGGCACGATTATCGTTTTGGGCTCTGGTCCTATCCGCATTGGGCAGGGCATCGAGTTCGACTATGCAAGCGTGCAATGCGTGTGGGCATTGAAACGGCTCGGCTACGACGTAGTTACGATTAACAACAACCCAGAAACCGTTTCGACTGATTTCGACACATCTGACCGCCTTTATTTTGAGCCGCTCACTCCCGAAGACGTGATGGGCGTGATTGATACCGAAAAGCCGATTGGCGTTGTTGTCGCTTTTGGCGGACAGACGGCGATAAAGCTCGCAAAGTTCTTGGACAACAAGGGAATAAAAATCTTGGGAACAAGTGCCGACGCTATTGACCTTGCAGAAGACCGCGAACGATTTGAAGATTTGTGCGAAAAGTTGCACATCAATCGTCCTCGCGGTCTTACTGTTTTTACCGAAGAAGAGGCTCTCAAGGCGGCTCAAAGCATCGGCTACCCGATTTTGCTCCGTCCGAGCTACGTTCTTGGCGGTCAGAATATGATTATCGCGTTCAACGAAGCGGACGTGAAAGAATATATGAAAATCATTTTGTCGCAGGAAATCGAAAACCCTGTGCTTATCGACAAGTATATGATGGGCGTAGAGCTTGAGGTTGACGCGATTTGCGACGGCGAGGACATTCTTATCCCCGGCATTATGGAGCACATTGAGAGAACGGGTATTCACTCAGGAGACTCTATTGCGGTGTATCCTGCGTGGAACTTGAACGACATTATGAGGGAGAAAATCCTCAAGCAAAGCCGTGAACTCGCCCTCGCGCTCGGCACTCGAGGCTTGGTGAACATTCAGTATCTCATCTATAACAACGACCTTTACATCATCGAGGTCAATCCGCGCTCAAGCCGTACCGTGCCGTATATCTCGAAAGTTTCAGGAGTTCCGATGGTGGAGCTTGCGGTTCGTGCGATGCTCGGCGAAAAGGTGCGCGATATGGGCTTTGGCACGGGGCTGTACCGAAATCCGCCGTATTTTGCGGTGAAAGTGCCTGTGTTCAGCTTTGAAAAATTGATGGACGTGGATACGCATTTAGGTCCTGAAATGAAATCGACGGGCGAAGTGTTGGGCATTGCGGCAACACGCGAGGAAGCGATTTTCAAGGGCTTAGTCGCGGCAGGCTACACGATGAAGCGAACGGGCGGCGTACTTTTCACCATTCGCACGACTGACCACGGCGAAGTGCCCGATTTGGCGCGAAAGTTCTACGATATGGGCTTTAAGCTCTATGCGACAGAGGGAACAGCGAAAATCATCAGCGATTTTGGTATGGAAGTGCAGGTCGTGAACAAAATCCACGAAAATCCGAACGACAACTTGCTTTCTCTGCTCGATTCTGGCAAAGTCGATTACGTTATTTCAACTTCGGCAAAGGGACGAAATCCACGCGCTGACTCGGTTCGTCTTCGCCGCCACGCCGTTGAACGCGATATTCCGTGCTTGACCGCTATCGACACGGCGAACGCGATTGCGGACTGCTTGAAAAGCCGCTACAGCGCGGAGAACGTGGAGCTTGTGGACATCAAGCTGCTTCGCGAACACAAAGAGAAAATCAAGTTTGCCAAAATGCAGGCGACGGGCAACGACTTCATTGTTATCAATGCGTTTGAGCAGGAAGTGAAAAACCCCGCAGGTCTTGCAGTGCGTTTGTGCGACCGCAGAGGCGGAATCGGCGCGGATTCTCTCGTCGTGATTTACAAAAGCGACAAGGCAGACGCAAAGATGAGATTCTTCAACCTTGACGGAAGCGAGGGGCGCATGGCAGGAAACGCAATTCGCGCCGTGGGTAAATATCTGTACGACAACAATGTTGCAGGCATTGCCGACCGCCACGAGCCGACCGCCGCGACCGCCACGATTACGGTGGAAACAGAAGCGGGCGTGAAGACGCTTGTGCTCTACAAACTCAACGGCAAAGTGTCTTCTGTCAAGGTTGATATGGGAGTGCCGAAGTTCAAGAGCCGCAATATTCCGACAAAGCTCAAGGCTGTTGCAATCAATCCGTTTGCGGCAGGCAATGAATACGAGATTCCGTTTAAGAAGAACGCCGACCTTTACGCAAAGCTGCCGAAAGAAGCCGTGGTGGGCGTGCCGTTGAACGTGGGCGGAAAGGAATACAGCGTTACCAGTCTTGCCGTTGGAAATCCGCACTGCGTTATTTTCTCAAAGTTCGTGGACAAAGAGCCTGTGAAGAGCGAAGGTCCGCTGTTTGAAAATCACGAGATGTTCCCGAACAGAACAAACACGGAGTTTGTGCGCGTGGTTGGTGCGAACGAGCTGAAAATGCGAACGTGGGAAAGAGGAAACGGAGAAACGCCAGCGTGTGGAACAGGTGCGTGTGCGGCGGCGATTGCGGCGGTGCTGCAGGGATTTTGTCCGCTTGGCGAGAATATCACGGTGAAGGTGCGCGGAGGCGAGCTTATCGTGAATTACACGGGAGAGACAGTGTATCTTACGGGCGCGGCAACGCTTTCGTATGAGGGCGAAATAGAAATTTAAGGTAGAAAAAAGAAAAAAGTGAGCAGATGTGTTTTTGACGGAAAAATCCAATAATTCTTATGATATTTTTTCTCGGTGTACTATAATATAGTATTGAGGTTAGATATGAACACATTAAACACATCTGCTCATAAGAAAGATTTAGGAAAAGAAATTCAGCGGCACTTGAGTGTTTACGGCTTGCTTGTGATTCCAGTCGTTTACTATGTCTTGCTGAAGTATCTGCCGATTCTCAACGGTCAGATAGCATTTAAGGATTATTCCGCACTAGACGGAGTATGGGGAAGCAAATGGATAGGTATGAAAAACTTTTCAGACTTTATCCATTCATACTATTTTTGGGAATTGCTGAGAAACACAATAGGCTACTCTATCGGTAAACTTTGTATTTCAGTGCCTTTGTCTATCGTGTTGGCAGTGTTCCTTTATGAATGTACGCATGATTTGCTTCGCAAAGTTGTGCAGACAATGGTATACCTTCCTCACTTCTTGAGCTGGGTTATCATGTATGGTATCCTCCTTACCTTGCTTGCAAAAGGCGACGGTCTTGTAAACGATATTATCGCTTTTTGTGGCGGTCAGAAAGTTGACTTTCTTGTAAACACACACGCATTTCCTGTAGTCGTTCTTTTAACAGACGCTTGGAAAGAGTGCGGTTGGGCTGCAATCGTGTTTATTGCGGCATTGATGGCGATTGACCCGTCATTGTTTGAAGCCGCTATGGTAGAGGGTGCAAGTGCTGTTCAGAGAGTGTGGTTTATCACATTGCCTTCTATTAAACCTGTTATTGTTACGGTCGTTTTGTTGAAGCTCGGTACTGTTCTTGATGCAGGCTTTAACCAGATGTATATGCTCTATTCTACCCCTGTTTATTCAGTTGCAGATATTATCGATACATGGGTTTACCGACAAGGTTTGCTTGATATGAGATTCGGTTTGGCTACTGCGGTTGGTATCTTCAAGGGTGTCATCGGCTTGATTTTGGTTACAGTGTCTAACAACATTGTAAAGAAGATTTCTGACTCTTCATTGATGTAGGATAAGGAGTATTACAAATGACTAAACCAAAGACAGTCCGCCTTACGTTAGCAGATAAGATTTTTTACGGTGCATTGGACACCTACCTTGTATTGTTGTTTATCGTGATTGCAATCCCGATGTGGAGCACCATCACATTAAGCTTTAAGCCACAGGCGTTCTTAGGCACAAACTTTGAGCTTATGTTCAATCCTGTTTGGAAATGGAGCCTTGAAGCATATAAAGCACTTTTAGGCAACAACGGCTTTTTGCTCGCATTCAGAAACTCAATTCTCATTCTTTTAATGGGTGTGGCGTGGGCACTTTTTCTTACCGTTCCGATGGCTTATTGTATGTCTGTAAAAACATTGCCAGGAAGAAAGGTTTTGAACTACTTTGTTTTGATTCCGTATTTGTTTAACATTGGTATGATTCCGACTTACCTTGTTATTACAAAGACACTTCATTTAACAGATACATTGTGGTCAGTCTTTATGCCAGGCGCATTGAGCACATACAACTGTTTGATTATGCGAAACTTCTTTGACGGTATTCCAGAATCATTGAAAGAAAGCGCACGAATCGACGGCGCGGCAGAATGGAAAGTACTTGTTTCTATTATTATGCCGCTTTCAAAGCCGATTATTCTTACTATCGGACTGTATTACGGCGTTGGCTTCTGGAACGACTATTTCCACCCAATGCTTTATATCAACAAGACTGATTTGCAGCCGCTTCCTATTCTTCTCCGCAATATCCTTATCGGTAGCGGAATGAACGAAGTTGTTGAAGTAAACGCATTCGGTTCTGCTCCGATTGAATCAATCAAAGCTGCATCTGTATTTATGTCTGCAATTCCGATGGTTATCGCGTATCCGTTCATTCAAAAATACTTCACCAAAGGCACAATGCTCGGCGGTGTCAAAGGATAATCTAGCTATTTTAGAAAACAGCTACCCAAAAAACGCCACAGGGGACTTTACAAAAGAAGTTCTCCTGTGGCGTTTTGTGTTTTTTCTAAAAACTATTGCGCGTATTCAGCAATCAGCTGCTGCAAATATGCGCTGTCGGTCATAGCCCGCTTTACATCTGCGTCTCTGCCTTGCGCATAGAGGGAAGTCATTATAGAAGTCATGCGGTTCGTAGCAAACGCAATGCCGCGCTGTTCCCCCAGCGTAATTCCTTCGTTGCGACCAAGAACAATTCCCTCGTTACGACCAAGTGCAATTCCTTCGTTGCGACCGCGGGTTATCATCTTTTGAACAAACTCACTCATTTGAAAGCCTCCTTTTTCCCGTTGCGTTTCGATAATAAAATCTTTCATACTATCGAAAATATCATCATGAGAAACCGCTTTTAATAAATCGCAGATTTCTTCGACATATTTGATTTTTTGAGCTTCCCATTCTTGCACCTCACCAACGCGAACAGCCCTTAAATATTCAGCAACAATCTTGAAATCGCTTTTAAAGGCGTTAATTTCTTCATCAGTCAGCCACGCAAGATTAAACACATTCAACTTGTAATCGCTGACAAACGGCTCTATGCGCGTATCGATATGCAAAGAATCTTTGAGCGATTTCGGCTTTTCCCATTTGTGTTCTGTGCCAAAATAAAGCACCAGTGTTATCACAGGATACAGCTCTTCGGCTTTCTTTTTTGTCTGCGCGCGGTAGGAAGCCCCGTCATACCCCATAACGCGAAGCGGCATCATCATATCTTTTCTTGTTTGGTTTTCCAGCCCGAACAAGCTCAAACAAATCTCGCCATTATTCCAATACTTCGACACATCGCGCTCTTGTTCTTTTATATCGCCGTCAACAGCTTTGTACTGCGAAAACGTATTTGCGTCGATAAGCTCATCAGTCTGCACGACTTGAGAGCCTTTGAACAGCAACACATTGAGAATGTCTGCAAAAACGTCATTGTATGAAAGCAATGTTTTTTCGGCTATGTCTTGCTCTCCCATACACAAAATTATAGACCTTTCGACAGGAAAAGACAACACGGAGAAAGCGCAGAGAGAGCAAAAAAAGGGGGCGCGATACTTGACAGTTGTTTTTTTTTTTACAGTATTATAATACAAAGTATATCGAGATTTTAGAGGGAAGACGGTATGAAAACAGCAAAAAAGATACTTGTTTTGCTTACGATGATTGTAATGAGCTCCGCTCTATTTGCGGCAGGGAAAGCAGTTGCGGAGAAAAAACTCGTGCAGACGCTGGAAAAGAACAAAAAGGACGGCGCAGAGTTCACGAGCGAGATTTCACTTAACGGGCTAAAGGTCAGCGCAAACGGCGAGATAACGCTTTCGCTGTTTTCAGGGAGCGCGGTGAAGCTCACGGCGGAAATCGATATGACAAGTATCGAAGATGATAAACGCTACAAAGTTACGTTTACGACAAAAGACGGAAAAAACAAAGTGTATGCAATAACGGCGATGAGCGAAATTGTGGACAAAAAGAAGCAGACTGCACAAAACACTGCGCCGAAAAGCCCATATCAAAAAACGCCTGTGCAAGTCGTTATGCCAGAACTGGAGAACGTTACGGGGAGCGAAAAGAGCTACATCGGCGGACAGGTGCAGGACAAGCTCAAATCGAACTTGCAGGATTATCTCGGAATGAAAACGCTCGTGGACGCGAGGAGCGAGGCGGCATTGGTCAAAGTGCAAAAGGAGAGCGAGAGCAGCACGCGCGACGAGAGCACGGCGATTGAACTCGGCAAAATCACAACGGCAAAGTTTGCGCTGTTTGCGAAAATCCGAAAAACGAACAAAGGCTATATTGTTACGGCAGATTTCACGGACTTGACGACGGGCGAGCAGTTGGCGAGTGCAACGAGTAAAGAATACAGCGAGGTTGAATATCTGTACGGCGCGACGGGTGCGGTCGATGAGATTACGCTGACGCTGGCGGATAAACTTAACATCACGATTTCGACATTGAATAAAAACGTGCTGGCGAACGGCGCGAGCGGATTCAGCATTGATGAGCAGTTGGCGTTGGCGAAAGAAAACGAGGCGCAGTATAAAAAACAGGTGGCGCAGTACGATGCGGAGATTGCGAGCCTTTCTCGGTCAAGCGACGTGAACGCGGTAGAGAACATCAAGAAGATTGAAGCAGAAAAGGCGTTGCTTGCAGAAAAACAGCGCGCCGAGCAGAAGCGGCAGGAAGAGCTGACCGCACAGAAAAAGCGAGCCGCAGAGGACGCAAAACTGGAAGCCGAGCGTTCGATTGCCTTAAAGACACAGCGCGACAAATTGGCGCAGGACGCGGCGGCAAAGGCGGCAGAAGTGCGAAAGCTCAAGATTGCAAAGCAGGGCGTGCTTGGGCAAATCAGCATAATCGAGAGCAAGAAAAAGGCACTTGTGGACATCAGAAACAGCGTGGAGGCGCGGTCGCAGGAACTGTATGCGCAACTCGTGAAAGACCGAGCGAGCGAAGAGCAGAGAATCCGCAATAAAACATACAGCACGGTAGAGCTGGAAAACGGCAAACCGACGGCGGCGGCGTTAGAGCGAAGAGAAAAGCAGGTCATCAAGAGCTATGAAGATTTAACGAACAAGTTTTTTGCGGACGCAGAAGCGGTGAAGAAAAGCACAGCGACGCAGGACAGCGCACTTTTGGCGGAAATCCGCGCAGACCAAAAGGCACTGACGGCTTCGCGCACAGTGAGCAGTATGGGCGATGAGCTGAAAGTGAGTTTCGGCGGTTACGAAGGCAGCGTGAACGGCTGGCGGGCGTATCTGTCGCTGTATTCTGACGGCGTTTTGCTCTACACCGACAGTTTTATTGTGGATTATGCGGCGTTGAGCGGCAAGAAAGCACCGAATATGCAGACCGAGCTTGACGACGCAGTGATTGAGGAGTACACAAACAACGTGGATATGTATTCTTCGCTCCTCACGCGCGGCGACCCGATTATTTATTTTGAGCTGGACTACACGGCGAGCGCAGAGGCGGACGACAAGCCGAGCGCGTACCGATTCAACTTCACGAATATCCGCGTGATTAACACCGTGAGCGGCAAGACCGTGCAGACAACCGCGCTGAATAAAACGCAGCCGAGAACGATGACACCAGCGCAGGATTTGCGCGAGATTGTCGGCATTGTGGCGAGCGAGAAAGAAAATCTTGCGGCGGTAGAAAGCTACATTGCTCAGGGAAACAATTTAACTATGGCAGAAAAAAACGTTCCCGCTAAAAAGTTGGCAGAGCTTTCTGGCGGTTCAAAAATGGTCTTGATACCGAATACAAATTTTGCAATGCTGAAGACAGAAGTAACACAGAAACTGTATGAAGCCGTTATGGGCGAAAATCCGAGCGAGTTCAAAGGCGATAATTTGCCTGTGGAGTATGTGAGTTGGTACGACGCGATATATTTTTGCAACAAGTTAAGTGAAAAATGCGGATTAACACCTGTGTATGCAGTGAACGGAAAAACTGATGTAACAAAATGGCGGTATACACCACATAAGGAGAATAGGCTTGGAGGAAAAATCACGCAGAACGAATCAGCAAATGGATTTAGACTGCCGACGTTGGAGGAATGGCGATATGCGGCAAAAGGCGGACAGAATTACGAGTATGCAGGAAGCGACAACCTCGGTGAAGTGGGGTGGTATAAAAAAAACAGCGGAGATACTACGCACCCTGTGGCGCAGAAGAAGCCGAACGGCTACGGGCTGTATGATATGAGCGGCAACGTGGGAGAGTGGGTGTGGAATTGGGATTCCTACGGTAGTAACAGCAGTTATAGCTGTGGCGGCGGTTGGGGCGATTACGACTTCTTCTGCGAGGTCGATAGCTGGAGCTACCTCGCGGACAACCAGTACAACACTCAAGGTTTTCGTTTTATTCGCTCAGTGAGCAAATAGGGGGCTATAAGTTGGGGAAAGTAGACGGCTTAGTCAGGTTTCAGACCTAGAACTTAGTCAGAGGGT
>CALDID010000156.1 GCA_937901865.1 uncultured Treponema sp. | reverse complement strand
CGGGAATCCTTTTACAATACATAGAAGATTATCGGGTCAAGGTGAGATAATGACACGATTTTTCTAACATACCTTTTGTAACAACTCCAAATAATTATACTAATTATAGTAGCACTGTTTGACCGATAAAACAATCATAATTCTATGATTAGTGCAAAAATCAGCGATTTTATAATAGCTTTTATCGTTCTCGCCATTTCCGCAAGCCTTTTCGCCCTCGCGCCTCGCGATTTTGCTTCAAAAAGCATTGTCGTAAAAACCCCGAATAGCGAATATCGCTTTCCCGTCGATATAAACGAAGTCTATCGCGTTAGAGGCGAAAAAGGAGAGACCGTCATCGAGGTGAAAGACAAAAAAGTGCGCGTGATAGAAAGCAGCTGCCCGAATAAAATCTGCGTGAAGCAAGGATTTTGCACGGCGATAGTGTGTTTGCCTAATCGAGTGGAAATCTTTTGCCCGCACGCCGTGAAAGCAGCTTCGAGCAGAAAAATCGATGCGATTACTCAATAAATTTTTATCACAGTATCGCGACAAAATCGCGCGTATTGCAGACTTTTCGCTTCTTGAAGCGAGCATCCCCTTTCCCCTGCCTTTCTTAAAAATCGGACTTTCCAATTCAATCCTTTTAATCGATTTACGAAGCCGTGAAAAAAATGCGAAAGAAAACATAACGGACTTTCTCTCGCTTGCTTTTGCAAAATGCGTCGTGTCGAACGTGTATTCTGGCTTGCTGTTCACTCCGTTTTTCATTTCATCGCTTGCTTCCACTCTGCTAAGCGCGCTCGTGATGTATGCCGCCTTTTTCGCCCTCTTCCCGAAAATCTCGCTCTATGGCGTGTCGGTGCTGGGTTCTGCCGTCTTTTCCGCCGTGCAAACCGTGATACTTTCAAAAATTATTTCACAAAGCGTCCTCTATTTTCTGCCCATCACGCTTTTTTTCTCCGTCTTCTCCGCCTTCATCACCGCATTTCTCGCCTACCGCGCCGATTTCTCCTCTTCTGCGCCAAAATCGACGACTGCGGCAAAGCGGAAAGTCAAGATTCTTCCATATATATCGCTGTTTGTCTTCGTGTCGCTTCAGTGCGTCTTTTCGCCGAGCGGCAAGGTGATTTTTGCGCTGGGAAGCCTCGTTATCACCGATGACGCTTTTGTGCTGAGTGTAAAGAGGGCAACATACCTTTTAGTCCTGTCGATTTTATCAAAACTAGCTCTTTTTTGCTTATTGTCAAAAGACAAAATGCAAAACAAGGCTTGAATTCGTCAAAGTTCCGCGACAAAATGCTAAAAGTAGTACGAATTCGTCTTTGCATTTAAAGCAGAGATGAAAACAAGGTCATTTATTGAAATTTTTTAAGGACATTGACTAAAACAAGCCTTGTTTTGCTCAATGCTTTAAAGCAGAAAGCAAAAAGAGGCTTGTTTTGCATTTTGCTTTAAAGCATTGATGAAAATGAGGCTTTTTTCTTTGAATTTTTTTGGTAAATGCGATAAAATAAGTGTTATAGGAGCTGAGTTTTTATGAATAAAACAAATATCGCGTTTTCTGCGTTGGTGTTGGCTTTGGCTTTTACATCTTGCGTGTCTTCGACGAAAATCGAGCAGACAGAGAAAGAGGAAAAGAAGATTGAGCAAACCGAGATTGAGCAGAAGGCTGAAGTCGAGGAAAAGAGCGAAGCTGTAGAGAAAAAAGAGGAAGAAGAGGCGGAAAAGGTTGAGGAAAGGCAGGAGTGGAGCAATGGCTGGTGGCGCGTGGTCGGTGAAAACGGGGCAGAGCGCATAGAGAATGCAGAAGAGCTTTTGGTGGACGGAAAAAGCGGCGAGAGGGCAAAAATAGAAGTGCAGAGCGAAAACCGCTTGGCGATTTGGTTTGAGGGAGAGAAAGAAAAGGCGGTGAATACGTGGTCAACGTCGTTTTCGGTTTCGGTGCAGGATAGTTTCGGCATTGAGTTCGTGCTAAGCGAGGCGATGCGGGACGGAAAGCTGATTTTGAATAAGGATAATTCTGCGCTGGTGGCGGATTTGTTTGCGTCGGGCGGGCAGCTTGTGTTTTTGCTGACGAACGAGGAAAAAAGCGATGAGCAATATTCTTTCGCCGTAACGAACCCCGAAGGCACGTTCAGCGAGGCGTTGGCGGAATTGAAGAACAGATATATCGGAGAATAAGTTTTTTTCTTTGCGGCGAGAGCAAATTTTTTTTGTGGTGTTGCGGAATGTATGCTGATTTATGTGTTTATGTCATTCTCGTGCTTGACACGGGAATCTTCAAGGCTTTTTCATAGTGCTTTGAAAAAGATTATCGGGTCGAGGTGAGATAATGACAGCTTAATTCTGTGTAAAAACGGGTCGAGCCCGACAATGACGCGATTTTTCAGTATGTCTTTTGTAACAGCTCAAAATTTTTTAGTGTTTCGAGAAATGAGGCGAGATTGTCGCTTGAAAAAAGCGTGCCGTGCTGGTGGGTGAACGAAAGATAGGCGAAAGCGGTGTTTTCTCCGATTCGGCGCGCGAGATGCTGGGCGATTTTCTCGGAAATGCTTTGCAGAGTGGAGTCGTAAAGCTCTTGGCTCTCGTTTTGCAAAATGTCTAGCATTGCGTCAACGGTGGCGGCATTCATTATCTTTTGCACGACGGAAGTAGACGCGCCTGAGAGTGCGGCGTGGCTTGCAAAAATTTCGGCGCGGCAATCGGCAACGGAGGAGTGCGTGTTGAAAATGCCGCCTGCGATTTTGGCGATTTTGCCTGCGTGTCCGATGATGAAAAGGTGAGAAAAGCCCTTGTTTACCGCCCTGTCGAGCGTGTCGCCGATGTAATTGGAGCATTTGACGACAGAAACGCTTTGCAGAATGTGAGAAAAGTTGTTTTTCAAAAAGAAATCGCCGTATTCGCCTGGCGTGATGATGAGGGGGCGCACTGTTTTTTCGCGCACGGCGGCAAAAGCGACGTTTAGCTCGGCTTCGATAGCTCCGATTAAGGCTTCAACGCTCATCGGCTCTACAACGCCCGTTGTTCCGATAACGCTGATTCCGCCTGTAATGCCGAGATGTGCATTAAACGTTTTCTTTGCGATTTCCTCTCCGCGCGGAATGTCGATGACGACTTTGAGAGTTCCCGAAAAATGCGCTTCAAAGCAGGCGGATAAAGCCTCTTTTTCTATCATTGCGCGCGGGGTCGAGTTTATCGCGGCCTCTCCGACAGCTTGGTCAAGCCCGTCTTTCGTAACTCTGCCTACTCCCTGCCCGCCGTCGATGATTACTTTTACTCCAGAGCTGTTTTCGCCATTGTGCTCGATTACAGACACGGTCGCAAAGATTTCTATGCCGTTCGTCGCGTCTGCGTCGTCTCCTGCGTCCTTTTTCACGCCGCAGCGCACGCTTTTCGCGCTGTTTGCAGGGTTTTTGCTGTAGATGACGGGGGCGGAGGCGATAAAGCCTTTCGGGGTGATGATAGAAACATCGGTGAGCTTTTCTTTGAGCAATAAAAGACGACAGGCCGCTTTGCATGCCATTGCCGCCGCGCTTCCTGTCGTAAAGCCACAGCGCAATTTCTTGTTTCCGCTTAAAACGTATTGCGCCGTGGCTAAAAGATTAGTCATTGTCTTCTGTTTCGTTAAGGTCGTCGAGAGCGTCTTTGATATGCTCGATGTAGAGCTTTCGCACGCCCGCATATTCGCCCAAGCCCTTTACAACGCAGTTCACATTCTTGAAGCCTGCGCGCTTGAACTCATTTTTCCAGCTGTCCTCGTCGTCGCCTGCCATATCGTTGTTTGCGTGGTCGCCTGCAACGAGCATCAAAGGCGTTAAGATGACGTTCTTGTATCCGCTCTTTTTCACGCTCTTAATCACGGTTTCTACGTCGGGATACGCTTCGACTGTGCCGACAAATACGTTATTGTAGCCCTCTGCTTTCGCCTGATAATCCATTGCGGCATACAAGAAGTTAGAAAAATATTCTGTGCCGTGTCCCATAAAGACGATTGCTTCTTTTTTTCCAGCATTGAGAGAAGGAACGACCGCTTTTAGCACGGTGCTGATGTCGTCATTCTCGGCCAACAGCGGCTCGCCGTAGACAACTTTGTCAAAGCTCGAAACGTAGGGAGAAGCGAGTTCTTTCATCTCGTTGTATTCCAAACCATACATCATGTGGGTCGGCTGCAAAACAACATACTTGCAACCCGCGTCGATTGCCTTTTGCATAGCCTCGCCCACGTCCATAATGTGCTTTCCTTCTGTTCGCTCGATTTTGTTTCGAATCATCTTGCTTGTGTAGGCTTCGTAAACCTGTGCTTCAGCGTAAACTGCCTGCACGTCCTGTGTTACCGCGTTAATCGTGGCTTCGCGGCTTTCTTTGAATGAAGTGCCGAAACTCACGAGGATAATCGCGGTCAATGACAATAATGTATTCATTTCTATCTCCTAAGATAAAAGTGTGCTGATTAAAAACGCGTAGCTGTCTGCCCATTTTTCGCAGGGCTTGAAGTGAAAGAGCGCGCGCGGCAAAATGATGTAGTGTCCGCTTTTGACGGCAGAAAGGGAAGCCCACGCAGGATTTGCGGCAAACGTGCTTTCCAGATGTGAAAGAGCCTTTGCACTGTCCGCGCCCATCATCGTAACAAAGATGAAATCGGGGTCGGCTTCGATGATTTTTTCAAGGCTCACGTCTTCTAAAAGGCTTTGCTTTTCGTCGGCGATGTTCACACAGCCCAAATCGCTAAGCATTGCCGCGCTCATATCGTTTCTCGCGCTTCTCGATGTGATTTTGCCGCTTGATGTGCGCAAGACAAGAACAGAGGGCTTTTCGTTAAAGGTCGCTTTGAGTTCGTCGATTTTTTGCGAAACCGCGAGCGCGTTTGTTTTGTATGCTTCCTCGTCGCCCGTGATGTGCGTGCAGATTTGCATCATCGAAAGATAATCCGAAAATGTTTCCACTTTGAAATATGCGATAGTAAAACCTGCCTCTTCAAGCGTGCTTTGCAATTTCGTGTGTGCACTCATCGCCGAAGACAAGATGATAAAATCGTATCCGCCGCCGATGAGCAGCTCTACATTCGGACTCATCAATGCACCGAGGTTTTCGGCATCAGAAAGAGCTTCTTTGTTAAATGAGAGCTCGTCCGCTTCCGTGAATGTGTCGGCTGTGGTCGCCGCGAGCTTTCCGCCAGCACAAATCCAAATGTGCGCGAGGCTTCCTTGCAATACGGCGACTTTATTCGCTTGTGTTACCGTAACTTTGCGGTTAAGAGCGTCGGTGAACTCGATGGCTGTTGCGTCGGCTTGATTGTGTGAAGAAGTGCTTTGAACAGAAACATCACGCGCCTTTTTGCCGCACGAAAGAAACAGAATCGAAATGAAAAAAACACAAAGAGATAGTTTAAGGAATGACATAAAAGCCTCTATCCATACATCGTGAATAAAAGATACGAGATACGCAGGCGGTCTGGCTATACAGTTGCGGGACAGCGAGGGAATTGCACCCTTCTTCTCCTTTGCCTCAAAAGGCACGCACTCATTGCGATATAATAACAAAAGCCATTGCAATATGCAACAGCTTTTAGAAAAAGAATCAATTAGTCAATGCGAATAATGCGGCTGTTCGTGAGCACCTCGTTTCCGTCCGCCGTAATCAAAACATCGTTTTCCAAACGGCAGCCACCGATGTGCGCATCATATAATCCCGGCTCAAGCGTTACGATGTTGCCCACTTGGAATATCACATCGTCGTCAGCCCTCATACTCACGCTCGGCGCTTCGTGAATCTCCAAGCCCGTGCCGTGTCCAAGCCCGTGCGGCATAGTGCGGTTTGCGCTCGCAAAAATCTCATCGGCTTTTGCCGCCGCGTCTTTCGTCTTGTTGCCTGCTTTATAGAGCTTTAAGCACTCGTCGAACGCCTGTTGTGTCAAAGCGAGCTGTTTTTCTTGCTCATCGGTCAGCTTGCCCTTTGCAATCGTGATTGTCGCGTCTGAAGCGTAGCCCTCAAAGCAAACGCCGTAATCAAGAATCGAAAGCCCCTGTGCAGGCCACGCGCCGTTTGTGTATGGAGGAAATGCGTGAATTGCAAAGCTCCGCGCAGGACCTGCCGCCAATGTGTCGAAACTCGTTCGCTCACAGCCCGCCTCGCGCAATTTTCGCTCGATGAGCAACGCCACATCGGTTTCTGTTTTGATTTCGCCGTTTCGCGCCATCGTTTCGATGAGGTCGGTAATGCCGTTCGTAATGCGACACGCCTCGCGAGTGCACTCAATTTCGTACTCGTCTTTCACCGCGCGCATCTTCACCACCGCGTCGTGCGCACCTTTTTCGCGGCACTCAATGCACCAGCCCTCAAGCTCCTTTTCGTATTTCTTGAACTGCAAATAGCTCGTTACGCTCGGCAATTCCACCACCGCATTTTTCGGCGCGTACGAAAAAGACGCGAGAATCTCACGGATAGCCCGCTCTTTCTTTCGCTCAAAGGCTGTGTAAGGGATAAGACGGTCGGCTTTTGCCTTTTCCTTCATCAAGTTTTCGTCCCACGCCGTCAAAACGCTCTCGCCCTTTTCCGTGATAATCAAAATCGCGTCGCTCGGGTGTCCCGTGAGGTATCGAATCGCCACATCGCGCGCGCCCTCGGTGTCTTCAAACACGACGGCGAAGATTTTTTCTTTTCGCAAGAATTCCGCAACTCTTTCGCGGCGTGCTTTATAGATTTTGTCTAAATCAAACTCTTTCATTGATTTTCCTCCAAAAGATATTTTTCGCACATCATTGTATTTTCATCGCTCTCTTTTATCAATATCTGTCCTCCCCGTTTCTTGATTATTTTGCGCAAAGCTCACTTTCTCAAAAATACGGTACACACTCTGATATGTTGAACGAAATGAAAAAACTATTTGTGATAGTGAGTTTTACAGGAAACTATGTGCAAATCGCCATTTTCGTCAAGGCGATAAACAAGGCGGTCTTCATCTGTGATTTCCCTGCTCCAATAGCCAGATAAGTCGTGCTTTAACGCTTCGGGTTTGCCAAGTCCCTTTTCGGCACCGTTGCGTTGTATGTCGTTTATCAGCTTGATGATTTTTAGCAGAATCTTTCGTTGGTTGTTTTCGACCAATTGCGTCAAGTCTGCCATTGCTTTGGGAGTCCAAACTATATTCATTTTGTTTCTGCCATTGCTTCCAGCTCATTCAGCGAAATGCTTTTTGTGATGCCCGCCTTGTCTTGCGCGATTGATTCACGCAAAAATTTCATATTCTCTTCTGAATAAAACGGGTTTGCGTTGATTTCAAAAGGAATTCTCTGCTCCCGAACAACTTTTTTAGCGAACATATTGAACACGGAAGAAACAGAAAGCCCTATTTCGTCACAAAATTTATCAAACGCGACTTTTGTTTCATCTTCCATACGAATGCTTAAACTTGTCATATTACTACCTCCTAGTTTCAAAATATACTGCATTATACATGCAAAGTAAATGTTTTTTTCGTATTTTTAAATTGAATCTTTTCTCATTCAGCCTAAATATTCCTGCATTAGTGCCTTGTAGAGCGTTTCCGCCTTGTCGAGCGACTGTTGCGCCTTTGCTTTTTGCGCGTCCACCGCACGCACAAACTCAGCGAATTTTTCCTGCAGGGCGAGAGGGGGAACGGGGATTTTTATTGATTGCATTTCTTGTGCATTTATGTTTGCTTGGTTAATAGCACCTTTTGCCATTTCCCTAAGCATTTTCTTTATTGTTTGCGTATTAAAAAATATAGCCACATATTGAGGGTTTAATCGCTCATTCACTCGAACTCGAATTATGTAACCTGCAATAACCATAGTTTCATCAAGATTATATAAGCAAGTTTTACCACATAATTCAGGACTGTTTGTTCGATTAAAAAGAATATCACCTTTCTTAACAGAACATTTAGGCAATTCATCATCTGCTATATCAATGTATTTGATATTTGATAAATCAAGATAACCGCCATAAGTTATGTTGTTCATTCTAAGATATGGATATTTTCCATTTTCAACGGCAGGCTTACTTGTGCCATAACGAACTTCTGTACATTGCTTTCCAAGTTCTGACATTTCCCAGCCCTTTTCGTTAATAACAGGGTCGCCAAACATCTCGACAAACTGCGATTTGATGAGCGTGTCGTATTTTTCGAGCATTTGCTTGTGCTTGGCGATGAGCGCGGTGCATTTGTCCAGCACGGCGGCGATGTGTTTTTGCGTGGCGAGGGGAGGGAGGGGGATTTTTAAGTCTTTTAACCATTTAAAATGACGTGCATACCCAGTGTTAGGAAACTTAGCTTGCAGAAAATAGTGAAAAAGATACTTATACGAAACTTCTTGATTTGCTTTTAGAATTTTTACTCCATCTGCTCCAAGAAAAAACGGGAAATCTACATATTTAAAAACTCGGGTGTGATCTCCAAAAATAATTGCAGGAATATCAGTAAAAATTCCGTCTATATTATTTGTATAACCAGCAATAAAATTCTGTCCTTGGTCAATAATTGCAGTTTTGCCAGTTGCTTTATACTCGTTTGTCGGAAGTTTTACACTATCTTTTGTTCTGTCAACTATCAAATCAGAAAAATTAACTATTTTCATTTTTTTATCTCCCCTGATTTTGCGTTAGCAAAATCGAATCCGTGTGAGTCGCAATCTTCGATTGCTTAACGACATTTTGCTTCGCAAAAGTCGCAGCAGGCGTTGCGGGCGGCGGTTGAGCGGGCAAACAAAGTTTGCCTTGCAGAGGGGGTAGTGACCAACGAAGTGGGCGCGAGGGGGAGGCTTCCCCCACACACATCCCCAAGTCTTACCGTCTTCCAATCATTCATTTTTCAGCTCCATTGTTTTCATCTTTAGTAAGTGTTTTCTGAATTTCTTCTTCTGATGGTAAAACTTTCTTGAGGGAATAGGTTGATATTCCAATAGGCTCGCTTAAGTTTTCTACAGTCCATTGTGCAACTACATCATTCTTTTCCTTGCAAATTAAAAGACCAATTGTGTTTTTATCAGTCTTATCTTTCATCATATGATTTACTGCATTGCAATAGAAGTTCAGCTTGCTTACAAACTCCGGCTGGAATTTAACGACCTTTAATTCAACAACAATATAGCAGCGTAATTTCAAATGATAAAATAGCAAGTCAAGTTCGTAATCATCCCCATTAACAACAAAAGGAACATGACTTCCTACAAATGCAAAACCATTTCCAAGTTCCAGAAGAAACTGTATTAAATTCTGTTCCAATCCTTTATGCAAATCTTTTTCTTCATACTTTTCAGACATAGAAAGAAAATCAAATTTGTATTCATCCTTAAGGATTTCTTTTGCACATTCGCTCTCATTTTCAGGAAGTGTAAGGGCAAAGTTATTAATTGTGTTTCCACGAGTTTCAAAAAGCTTTGTGTCCATCATATTGATGAGCATTGCACGGCTCCATCCGTTTTCTTTAGTTTTAGAAATAAAAAACAAAGCTTCATCAATCGATTTTGCTCGTGTAAATATTTCTATATGATGTCGCCATGGAATAGTAAATATGTTTGCATTGAATTCGTCACCAAGCTGGTGACGAATTGGTTCATAAAACTTATAAAAGCGTTTCATGTATTTTAAGTTTGTTACAGAAAAGCCTTGTGCGTCTGGGAATTCTGTCTTTAGTTCAAAACTTGTTTTTTCAAAAAACTTGCTTCCGTAAGATTTCTCAAAATTCCTTTCTGAAATATCTTTACCGATATTCCAATAAAGTTCCAGCATTTCTTCATTTACAGCTATGCTGGCCTTAATCTGAGCTCCTCGTACCTGTCTTTTTACATGAGAAATCCAAGTGTTATATTCTTTGTCGATTAATTTAAGTTCATTTTCACTTTTCATCTTTTAATTCTCCGTTTCACATATATCCACAGGACATACCGTTTTTCACTCGCTCATTTATCTGCTCCTGAAACAATTTCCCAATAGCCGCCTTTGTCTGCACCTACCCGGCGAATATAACCTTCATTCTGCATTTCACTAAGCATTTTTTTGATTGTAGTGTGTCCAAGAGATAAGAGAGTCTCCAGTTTTGCGATTGTTATATTTCTATCCATGTTTATTGCATTATATATCTGCTGACATTTTTCTGGCCACTTTTCTGGCCACTTTTCTGGCCACTTTATTGTTTTCTGGTCACTTTCCTCCCTAGTTTTCTGGCGCTCGGTTAAAGGGACATTTAAAGGGACATTTTCTGTC
>CALDID010000155.1 GCA_937901865.1 uncultured Treponema sp. | reverse complement strand
GCATATCGTCTTTGATAATCGCGTAGGCTTTTGCCTTTAGCTCGCTCGGCACGCCGTAAAACGCCTCCGCAATACTTCCCGCAATCGCCGAAAGCGTATCTGTGTCGCCGCCGAGAGAAACCGCCGTACGAATTACGTCCTCAAAATCGCTTCCCTCCAAAAACGCCGTTATCGCCTCTGGCACAGTTTTCTGACAGCTTTCTTGATGAAAATACGTCGGGCGAATCTCGTCGCAAGTGCGGCTCAAATCATAGCCGAACTCTTTTTCGATATATGCCTTGATTTCCGCCTTGCTTTTGCCGTTCCGCGCAAAAAAAATCGCCGCCGCAGTCGCTTCCGCCCCTTTTACGCCCTCTTCGTGATTATGCGTAACCTCCGCGCTCCACCGTGCAACTTCTCGCGTTCGTTCTATCGTGTCAAACAGCCAGCCGACCGACGAAACACGCATTGCAGAGCCATTTCCATAGCTTCCGTACGGCTTCGGCTCTTCCATATACAGCCAATCAGAAAACCGTGCGCCATAGCCAGCACATGGGTATTTCATTCCCCAAAATTGCATTGACTCGACGAATTCTTCTTTCAAATCCGCTTCTCCCGCGTCAAGCCCCGCAATCAAAATTGCATCACAGACCGCAATCGTCATAACAGAATCATCGGTAAAAAAAGGCTTTTCGCAAAACAGCGGAAAATCTTTCGTCTTATTTCCTTGGTCAAATTCATACGGCTCGCCGATAATATCGCCCAAAATCGCCCCAATCATTTTCCTCTCCTACCAATCAAAAGCGATTTTCTGCGCATTCACGCTCACCCTCGCTTTCACGCCGAACGGAATGATACAGCGCGGCAATGCGTGTCCAATGCTGAGATTGCAGACGATTGGCACATTTTTCGGCACAATTCGCTTGAGCAAATCCTTATATTCGCTCCAAAGATGCTCGTCCACGCTTTTTCCCACGATAATCCCAGAAATCACGCCGAACACGCCCGCATTTTTCAAATAATTCAGAGCCTTTTCGTATTTCTCGCACGACATTTTCTCTTCGCTCGTTTCAAGCAGCAAGATTTTTCCGCGCCAATCGTCAACCGACGGAAACAAATCATATTTTCTGCACAAATCCACCGTATCCGAAAATCGAGTATTGTCAAAAATATCAAAAATCGTGTCTAAACAGCCGCCGAGAATCTCTCCTGCAAAGCCGTCTTCGCCCTGTAGCAACTCAAAACCTGTATTTTGGTGTGCAATCGGCATTGTTCCGAGCGCATTGACCGAAAAATCCGAGCGGCTTTCATACCAAACATCGCTCGGCGTGATTTCCGCGATTTTTCCTGTCGAAATCAGCTCCGAAAAATACGTTTTCGTGTACACAAGCATATCGCTCGCAAGTTCGCACACATCAGACAAAAATGACTGACCGTAAAACGTCTTTAGCCCGACTTTATGCAGCATAAAATGGTTCATCGTGCTGTCGGAATAGCCCAAAAATATCTTTTTCTGCGCTTGTGCCGTTTTCACAGCCTTTTCAAGCTCGCCATTGCCGAACAAATACGGAAGCAAGCGATATGTGTCCTCGCCGCCGATTGCGCACAAAATCATATCGACTTCAGGGTTCGTCAAAGCCGCAATCAAATCTTTTGCTCGCTCTTCGGGGTGCGCTTTGACAAACTCAATGCCCTTGAGCGCATTTTCGCCGAACAACACTCTAAGCCCCATTTCTTTGAGCCGTTTCACGCCCAAATCCACCTCGTGCTTCACAAAATCCTCGCCAATCGTCCCCGCCGACAAGCTCACAATTTCAATCGTCTTCACACCGCCAGCCATTTTCGCTCCTATTATTCTCAAAGTTGTTTCAATATATCGGTGAAAAAATACTTGACTAATATACGAAAACGTAAAGTAAAAAATAGTTACTTTTATTAGTACTTGTATAATTGAGATTCACGCTCCAAATATTCAGAAAACTCATCTATCGGATAATCTCGAATTATGAGATTTTTTCTATCTTTTACCCATTCGATTTGGTCTTTTGAATCTGAAAAAATTGACGGAGCAACAAAAACACATTGAGAAGAAATTTTATATTCCGCAATAAATTCTGACAAATGTCGCTGAATCGGCCAGATTTCCATCATTGTTTGAGTTCTGCCTTCAGCCATTGTAACTTCAACCAAAATTCCGTTACCGTTTTCAAAACATTCAATATCGCCTTTGTTTCCGCCCGCCGTCGAAGTCGGTAAGCCTGTATCATCACAAGAATAATTCGGCTTTACCATAACAGATGGCAATTTTGACTTTATTGCAAGCGCAGTTAAAAATTCTAAGCGAACAGGAGCAGCAAGAAATTTTAGAACATTATCTTTTGATGTTTTTCGAGTAGCCAAAATATGAAGTTCTTCTTTGATTTTGTTCCATTTGTAAGTTTTTAACCACTCAGAAAGCAAGTCGTTAGTCTTTTCTTCGCTGACAACTTCTGCTTTTTGTGCGATTAAATTCTTGTCAATTTTTGACATATACTCAAAATATTTGTGTTCGTCATCAAAACGCTCATAATCTGAATAGTTATTAAGAATATAATCGACTTTGTTGTCTTCATTGTGGTTAATATCGATAAAGCGACCAGCTCCTCGCAAAGAAATAAGCCCGCTCATTCTCATTTTGCGGATAAACTCATCAACATAATCATTCATTATTGAACGCGGGTCAAACTTCTTGTAATTGCCCTGCATAATTTCATTTATGCAAATGTCAATAATAACTTCATCGCTAGGCGTATAGCCGTAATCTTTTCTGAGCTGTTTAATTCTTTTGTAAAGCTCAGAAGCATTATTATCTTTCCAAAACAAAAGCAAAGGAATTTCTTTTCTGGAAATGCCGCAATTATTTCCGCAAGAAGAATCTGCATTGATTAAACGAATTGTTTGCAAAAGCAAAAGAAGAGGAATATTGTCATTTAAAACTTTTACAAACGGATTTGCTCTTTGCGAACGTGCAAGAGACTGCAAGAAAACAGATTGTTCTCGTTCTGGATTTTTCAAGTTTAAAGAAATTTCGTTATTTCCGCCAATTTGAACATCAACAATATCAGCAAGAATATTTCCAAGCTCTGAAAATTCAATTTTTTCACCAGTTTTAAAATACACAAAGCCAAACTCTTTAGCTACGTCAAAAATTGTAGCAAATCGAGATGGATATCCTCTCGCGAACCCTGCTTCTTTATGTTCCTGAGGATTATCAGCAATTATCGTTGAAATAGTTCTATCGTCTAAGAGACTTATAGCAAATTCTCCTTTTGGAGTTTGCTTCCAAATTGATTTTACAGCAACAGAAATTTTCATTGGACGATAAAGCCCATATTTTATGAGTTCACCAACAACATTAGTTGCAACACCATCAGTCAAAATTTGATTTTCAAATTTCTTCAGAATAAATAGATTATACTTTATTCTTTCGGGATTTCTTACAGTCGTTGTAAACAGCAACGGCTTATATTCTGCATTTCGTTCTTTAGCTGACATAATTCGTTATCAAAACCTCCGAAAAAGATTTTACGCTGTTATCGTGATAGTTTATGTAGTTGCTTTTTATGGGGTAAACATTGTATTTTTTTGCCCAATTCAAAAGTTTTAAATTTTCTTTACCTTTATAGTTTACTACATCAGAAATTGCAAAACGAATTTTTTTGCTGTTAAGTTCATCTAACAAAGCACACAATTCATCATCATCTTTTTGACTCCAAAGTTTATTATATTCACTTGAAGTTATTAAATAAGGCGGGTCAAGATAAACAAAATCATTTTCTGAAAAAGATATTTTTGATAAAAAAGTTTTGTAATCCACGTTTGACCAATGAATATTTTTTTTGTTAGTAAGATTAACATAATTGGTAAGCGCATCTACTGTATTTTTGTTAAAATCTACATTGCCAACAGGTAAATTAAACTGCCCTTTTTTATTAAACCGTAGCATTCTATTGAAACCATAAATTAAAAGCAAATACAAATCAGCAATATCAGTTCTGTCTGAATTATTGTACTTTTCTTTCAAACTCTTATAGAAATTTGCATTATACTTTGCAAAATAAGTTTTTACATATTTATCTTTTAATTCTTGAGGAACAGTTTTTCCTTTATAGGAACAAGTAAAATTATATTTTTCTATCTTATCAAAAAGGATTTTTAATAAATTTTCTATTTGTGAGAATGATGATAAATAATAATGAATCGACATTATATTTTTATCAATATCGTTTTCATAAAACTCTTTTGCATCGACATTTAAAAATACAGAACCTCCTCCAACAAAAGGCTCGATAAATTTATTTATCTCTTTTGGAAAATATTTTTTGAGTTCAGGAATAAGTTTATATTTATCGCCAGTATAAAAAAACGGCGAGCGAATAACAGAATCTTTTGTCATTTTACCTTCGTAATATAAAGCAATTCTTGGTGATTTTTTAAATCAGTTTTTCCTGCATTAAAAAATCGATAATCCTTTTCAAATCGCTTTGTTTCACCCTTTTCATTCAAAACAGCTTCGATTTCTTCAAGCTTAATTTTGTTTTTTGAACTTCCGCTTTTAGAATTATATGTATTATTATATGAAACAACTAAATACTTTGTATCCAAATTCTGAATTAAATTTGCAAAAGTTTCAGGTGCTTTTGAAGTACAATATTTACTCATATTTTTTACAGGAGGCTTCATTGCAACTCCACTCAAAACGGGCTTATCCCATTTTACAAGATTTTCATATACATGATAAAAGCGAGAATATTGTCTCGAATTATAAGGAGGGTCAATATAAACTAAATCCGACTTGATTTCTTTTGCAAGTTCGTTAGCGTCTTTGCGATAAATTGTGAGATTGCTAAACTCTTGTACATCAATCAAGCGAAGTTGTAATTTAGTTTGCTTAATCGGCTTTTTTATATATGCTTCAAAATGTCCGAGCGTATTTGCGTGCTTATCAATGTTATAAATCAGCGTTGCTAACAAAATGGCATACTCTTTTTCTGTCAACTCAGATTTTACTTTTTCAATATCTTCTCTAATCCAGCCAATTTTTTTTGACATATCATAATCAAAATATTTTCCGCCATAGTTTTCAGAAAAATAATTATCACAAAGTTTCGATTCGTCCAAGTTATTGTAAAAGTCTATTTTTTTTACAATTTTTTCTTTATTCCATTTTCCAGCCTTTAGAAAAGCCGTATAAATCTGATTATTTGAAAAAAGAAAATCATTTATAATTACATTGTCATAAAGTCCAAGCATTTTTTTTGCAACAACGCCTGTTCCTGCAAAAATATCTGTTGCAGTATGAATATTTACGGTTTCAGCTTGAATAATATCAAAAATCCAATCTATAAGTTTGTGCTTGCAACCAATATAACGTCTACTCTCAAGTTGAATAACAGAATCGTGAGTTTCACAAATAGGCAACTCATTAAATTCAAACAAACAGGGTGTGTATTGCCCAAAAAGATTTTTTTCAAGAGAATCAGATTTCAACTGCAATGTATTAACTTGTTCTTTCGCCTTAAAAAATGTACTAGTATCCATAGTAATTCTGATTATTTAATATGCCACCAATGTTTTTACACACTAATGGCATTATCTTATCATCTTTTCTTAAAAACAGCCCCCAGCCGTTATTCCCAGCCGAAAGTTGCAGGCGGTTTGTTCGTCGCGTCGAAATACAGCGCGTCCACAAACGGCAAATCCGCAATCTTTGCCACGATTTCCTTTAACACGTCCATCGGCAGCCACGCAAATCTCGCCGTCATTACGTCCTCGCTCACCACAGGGCGCAGCACAAAGCATTGCTTGCCTTTTTCGCTCGCAAACGGAAGCGCAATCGTCAAATGCTGGAAAATCGAATTATACAGCCCCTTTTCGTGCAGCGTCGTCAAAACAATATTGTCCACTTCGCGCAACTGGTCAAGCCGCTCCTTCGTGCAATATCCCTCAAGCAGCTTCATTTCGCTTTCATCGCATTTCGGGTTCTGATACAGCTTTATCACAGTGCGATTAAGATAGCGCGCCTTGTTTGTGATGCTCGACGACGCACCTTCCACCTTTTCCCGCACTTTCGGAATATGATAAAAGCCATTTCCCTCGTCCGCGAACGTCAACACCGCAGGAAATCGATACGTTCTAAAATCCCCTTGCACGCCGACGCTCTTCACAGGCAACACGCTTTTTTTCATCGACGCAGTGCAATGCGCGCAAAATTGCGTAATCTCCACGCCGTCAAGTTCCGCCTGCGCCTTTGCCATCTCCGCTTTATCCTCCGCGCTCAAAGAGCCAGAAGAACAAAGCACGTTTATCGAAAGTCCAGGACCGGGGAACGGGTGTCGCATAACGAGTTCATCGCTCAAACCGATTTTCTTTCCAATCGCGCGCACTTCGTCTTTATACAAATCCTTCAGAGGCTCAATCACCAAGCCTTGCGCAATGAGTTTTTGAATCCCGTCCACTCGGTTGTGGTGTGTCTTTATCGTGTGCGAATTTTTCGTTCCGCCGCTCTCGATAATATCGGGGTAAAGCGTGCCTTGCGCGAGCATCCAGACTTTTCCGTCCTGTCCGAGCTTCAATCGCTCCACAACGCTATCTCTCACCGCGATAAAGTTCTCCCCCACCGCCATTCGTTTCTTTTGCGGGTCGGTCAAGCCTGCAATCGCCGCCAAAAAGCTCTCCGACGCATCTTCCGTGATGAAATTCGTAAATCCGTGCGCTTTGTACGCCTCGCTCACCTGCTTGCTCTCGTTTTTGCGCATAAAGCCGTTGTCGATATGAAGACCGAGCACTCTTTCTTGCCCTAACGCCTTGTTCAACAGCGCAAACGCTACCGTTGAATCGACTCCGCCCGACAAAAAGAGCAACACATTTTTTCCCTCTGCGTCGCGTTGTATAGAAGAAAGAATGTGGTTCAAAACAGTGTCTTCGTCCCAGTTTTTCGCCATACCGCAAATGCGCGCAAAGTTTTCAAAAATCTTATTTCCCTCTGGCGTGTCTTTCACTTCGCAATGACACTGCAAACTAAACCTTTTTTTCTCCAGATTCTGCACCGCGGCAAACGCACAATCTTTCGTGCTTCCGATGACCTCAAATCCCTCGCCGAGAGCGCAAACCGCGTCTTGATGGCTCATCCACACCTGCGTGGTCAACGACACGTTTTCAAACAGCGGCGAAACTTTTCCTTTTTCGTTCAAACTCAAATGCGCAATGCCGAACTCGCCGACAGAAGCCTTCTCCACGCTTCCGCCGTAGCTTTTCGCAAGGAGTTGATGCCCATAGCACAGCCCCAAAATCGGCACATCGAGCTCTAATATTTCTTCGTTGAACTCAGGCACGTTTTCTTCATACACACTCGACGGACCGCCGCTTAAAACAATGCCACAGGCATTTTTAAAAACAGATACATCAGCAGAAGGCAGTGCAATTTCACTGTAATATCCGAGCGCACGAAATCTTTTGGCAATCAAATGCGCATACTGAGAGCCGAAATCCAACACAACGATTTTTTCTTTTTCTTTCAAATCCACGCTGCTCATCGCCTACGCCCTCCCGTTTTTTGTCTTTGCATTGTTGCAACTCGCCGTAATAAAATCGCGGAACAGCGGCTGCGGCTTGTTCGGACGGCTTTTGAACTCTGGGTGAAACTGCGCACCGAGCATCCATTGATGATTCGGCACTTCACAAATCTCCACCAAATCGCGCTCTGGATTCACGCCCGCAATAATCAGCCCTGCCCTCTTAAAATCCTCTCGATACGCATTATTGAACTCATATCTGTGGCGATGCCGCTCCCACACCGTCGCCGAGCCATACGCCTTTTCAGTCAGCGTGTTCGGCGTTACGGCGCATTCATATTTCCCCAGCCGAAGCGTTCCGCCGAGGATTTTCCCCTGCTGGTCAGGCATTAAGTCAATTACAGGGTGCGACGTGTCCTTATTCATCTCGGTCGAGTTCGCGTCGGCAAAACCTAAGACATTTCGCGCGTATTCGATAACCAAAATCTGCATACCGAGGCAAATGCCAAAATACGGCACGTTATTTTCTCTCGCAAACTGCGCCGCCAAAATCATTCCCTCAATTCCGCGGTCGCCGAATCCCCCGGGAACGATAATGCCGTCAGCCCCCCGCAATCTCTGCGCCGTAATCTCCTTGTCGGTCAATTCCTCGCTGTCAATCCAATCAATATCGACTTCCGCTTGATTGTAAATGCCGCCGTGAATCAAACTCTCCACCACCGACAAATACGCGTCGTGCAATTCCACATATTTTCCCACGAGCGCGATTTTCACGGTCTGAATCGGGTTTTCGTACCGCTTGACCATCTCTTTCCACTCGGTAAGCTCGCTCGGCTTTTCCTCGATGCCCAACACTTTGCACACCGCATTTCCCAAGCCCTCTTTTTCAAGATTCAGCGGCACTTCATAAATGCTTTTCGCCTGCAGGTTCTGAATCACGCAATCCGTTTCCACATTGCAAAACAGCGCGAGCTTTTCCCTCACCGCCTCGTCAATAAACACATCGCTTCTCAGCATTAAAATATCAGGCTGAATTCCCAGCTCCTGAATGCCCTTCACGCTGTGCTGCGTCGGCTTCGTCTTGAGTTCGTGCGCCTTTTTCATATACGGAACGAGCGTCAAATGAATATAACAGCAGTTTTCCTCGCCGACTTCGTATTTAATCTCGCGAATCGCCTCGATAAACGGCAAACTTTCGATGTCGCCCACGCTGCCGCCGATTTCCGTGATGATAACGTCCGCATTCGTTTCAGCAGTCGAAATCAACATTCTGCGCTTGATTTCCTCAGTGATATGCGGAATAACCTGCACCGTGCCGCCGTGAAATTTTCCCTCGCGCTCCTGATTTAAGACTGACAAGTACACTCTGCCCGCCGTCGTGTTAGAACTCTGGCTCAATGTCGCGTCCGTAAAACGCTCATAGTGTCCTAAATCGAGGTCTGTTTCGGCTCCGTCGTCGGTAACAAATACCTCGCCGTGCTGCTTTGGATTCATCGTCCCGGGGTCAATATTCAAATAGGGGTCAAACTTTTGATTCACCACCGTCAAACCGCGGCTTTTTAAGATAAGCCCCAAAGAAGCCGCCGCGATTCCCTTTCCTAAACCCGACACCACACCGCCAGTAATAAAAATATACTTTGTCATCGACACAAACTCCCAGAATTTAGACGTGTTACAAAACTTATGCCGTCATTATCGGGCTTAACCCTATAATTCAGCAATGAAAACTGTCATTATCGGGCTTGACCCGATAATCTTTTTCAAAAATGCCTGCGGAAGCTAGATTCCCGTGTCAAGCACGAGAATGACAGAACTGCCAAGCACGGCAATACCAAAAAGCAAAGCAGACTTTCTGTAACTCCACGAAATTTTTATCATTATACAAATAAATTCTATCTTAGTCCACACAAAAGATGTAAATTAAATCCGTTTCCACGTCCCTTTATAATAGCGCACGACGGGGATTATGCAACCGCACAGCCACGAAAGCGGTGTTGCAAACCAAATCCCCCACGTCGAGAAAAAATGCGACAAGAGCAAAGCGAAGAAAATGCGCGAGAGCACTTCGGCAATTCCTGCAAAAAGCGAAGCGTTTACGTCCCCTGCGCCGCGAATAACATTTAGATAGCTATTCATAACGCCAGCAATCATATACGCAATGCCGATAACGCACAGATATTGTCTGCCCAACAAAATCGCGCCGCTCGACGTTTCGGGATTCAAGAAAATCATCAGCATATATTTCCCAAAAAACAGCACACTCATCGCAATCGCCGCACAGCACGCCATCATCAAAAGCAACGTAGAGCGCAACGCCTTTGGGATTCTTTCCCATTTTCCCGCGCCGACGTTTTGACCCGTAAAGACACTAAGCGCGGAGGAAATCGCGACGACAACTTGAATTGCAATGCCGTCAATGCGCTGCACAGCCGTATACGCCGCAATCGTCGCCGTTCCAAAGCTGTTGACAATGCCTTGCACGCTCAAGCCGCCGACGCAGATGAGAGAAGACTGAATCGCGCTCGGAATACCGTTTTTCGCAATGACAAACAGCGCGCGGCGGTCTAATTTCAGCTCAAAACCGTCGAGATGCAACGCTTTTTTATTTTTTACAATCGCCGCACAACACACAATCGCCGACAAAAATTGAGAAATCACCGTACCGAGCGCAA
>CALDID010000154.1 GCA_937901865.1 uncultured Treponema sp. | reverse complement strand
GGCACTCCGTTGGAAGAGAGCAGAAATTGCAGAGCTATTAAAATAGCATAAAATGTGAAAGTCCCTGTTTTGCGAAATGTGAAATAGGGGCTTACTGCCCCTCTTATTGCATATTTGCTCACATCTTTAATGCATATAACTTATGGTAAAGTGACTGTGAAGAGCTGGTGAGTATGATAGTTTTTAGAGAAATCATACAATCTTATAACATCTTTGAAAATCATTTGTATGTTCAAGAAAAGACTGCTTGTATTTTATTGATTTTACATTTATGATGTGAGAACGTATGAATGAAAGAGATGAAAAGATAATCAACAGTGCTTTAAAACAGCTGTTCTTTTGTGCTAGAAAAAACATAAACAAGATTATGATAACATTGTTTGTGTTTAATATAATTGAAACTATTATCACTTTATTTTGCTCGAAATTAGTCGTTGTTCTCTCCCTTTCAACGCCGCTTATTCTAACGCTTGCAATGAGTTTGCTGATAAGTATTGGTATGCTGACTGCTGTAATGTTGTTGTACTATGGGCTTTCCGTAATGACGTTGCGAATGGCTAGAAAAGAATATGTTACCATTGGCTATTTATTTATTGGATTTAGAAAATGGCGTGATGTTGCAAAATATGCATTGTTCTTTGCGGTATTACTTACGGTTGTTTGTGCGCTCTTTTTGGCGATATGGTTTTTCTTTACGCCTCTTTCAGTAGTGTTGTTTAATAAGGTTGGCGTAATGACTGGTACGGCATTCATTGTATTGTTTTTTTTGTGCTTGCTTGTGTTGAGCCTATTTCCGTGGACGTTTGTTTGGTATCTTTTGGCAAACGAACCTGAAAAGCAAAAAGGAGTATTTAAAAGAAATTTTGCGCTGCTAAAAGGTAGAAAAAAACTCTTTTTTAAGATTGTATTTAAAGTGATGGGAAAAAGAATTGTTACAATACTTATTGTATGGGCTGTTATGTTCTTTTTTACGCAAATTTCACTAAAAAGCAAATCTGCAATGCTTTCTTTGTTTTCATCGTTTTTTAGTTTTTTATATATGTATTTGCTTTATGCAACTCAGGCATTTGCTTTTTTACTGTTGCCGATTATCTATGATTTGTTTTTAGCTGATAGTGTTGCTAAGCAAGTTGATGTAGTGGAGATAAAATATGCACTTCCTGATACTACTGGAGTAGAACAGTGAAAGTTTTGACCGAATATGCTGTTAGTGAATGTGTGATAAAGGGTTCTCGGTTTATTTCTGAAATATTTCCTGTAACAACACAGAATGAAGCTAGAGAAATGCTAAAGGCGCAAAAAACGAAGTATACTGATGCAACTCACGTTGTTCATGCTTTTACTGTAGGTGATACGGCAGGCATTATGGGAATGAGTGACGACGGAGAACCGAGCGGAACTGCGGGACGACCTGTGCTAGATGTTTTAAAAGGAAGCGGAATTACAAATATATTATTGACTGTTACGAGATATTTTGGAGGTACGCTGCTTGGTACAGGAGGCCTTGTGCACGCATATTCAGGAGGAGCAAAAGATGTGCTTGCAGTGGCAAAGACAGAAGAGCTTGTTAAAAAGGTGAATTTTGTTTGTGTGATTACATACGATAAATACGACATAATAAAGCGAGTTTCTCAAGAATTCCATATAAGTAATTGCATAGAAGATTTTCAAACCGACATAACGATAAATGGAACTATTTACGAAGCTAAAAAAAAGCTATTTGCAGATAGAGTGTTTGATATAACACAGGGAAAAAGCGAAGTAATTTTTGAATAGATACGTTGAGGGAGAAAAATGAGAATAATTTTTGTGCGTCATTGCGACCCGTATTATCCTACGGATTCATTAACAAAGAAAGGTTTTAAAGAAGCAAAGTTGTTATCACAGCGCATAAAAAAATGGAATGTAGTAAAGGCATATTCCTCTCCTATGGGAAGAGCTTTTACAACGGCAAAGATAGGGCTTTCAAAAAATGTATATGTGAAACAGAACGAAATTATAGTTTGTCCTTGGCTAAGGGAATTTAATTACCCTGTGATAGACCCGCTTACTAATAATAAGAGAGCTTCTTGGGATTTATTACCAGAATTTTTTACTGCTGACGAAAATCGTGATTTATTTGAATTTGCATCTTGGCAGAACAATTCTTTTCTAAAAACAGGAGAGATTGCTTCATATTATAAAAATGTTTGTGATGGACTCGATTCGATTCTTGTAGAATTTGATTATAAGAGGAATGGGCTTTATTACAGTACGGTTAGAAAAGATGGGCAGAGCGACTTTATGGAAAAATCAACAGAAGTCGTAAAAACGTACATAGATGACAGAACTATTGTAATCTTTTGCCATTTAGGTGTGATGGGGGCGATGCTTTCTCATTTATTAAATATTTCAGCCCCGTGTTTGTGGCAAGGCTTTTTTGTAGCTCCTTCTTCAGTTACAATAGTAAATAGCGAAGAACGGACTCCTGGAATCGCTTATTGGAGAGTGCAGCAAATGGGCGATACGGCTCATTTGTATACAAAAAAAGAACCTCCTAGTTCCTCTGGATACTTTGCAAGTGCATTTGCATATTAAAGCTTTTTGCGTCCTTAATAAAAATTTAGAAAAATATTGCTTTTTTCCATTGTACAAAATTAAATAATCGGTTATTATGTAATTGTACGAAAGAAACAGTCACCAGTTCTTGCTTTTTTAAGAGCTGGCGAGTTTTATAATTTGCTTGCATAAATACGAGCCCTTCAATAAACTGTTTTATGGTTTCACTTTATCGATTTCTTTTTACCCTTTGCTTTTGATGCACAGGGAAGATTTTGTGTCGCCATGCAATTTTTGTCGGGTAAGGATTTTTTGCAGGAAGGAGAAATTCTTATGGCTGAGCAGGAAGCTTGGAACGGATTCAAAGGTCGCCTTTGGAAAGAAGAAATCAATGTTCGTGATTTTATCCAGAACAACTACACGCCTTATGATGGGGACGAGAAGTTCTTAGCAGGTCCAACAGATGCAACTAACAAGCTCTTTGACAAGTTGCAGGAGTTGCAGAAGGCAGAGCATAACAAAAAATCTATCGGTAAAGACGGAAAAGAGCGCATTGGCGTTCTTGATATGGATACAGATGTTGTAACAGGTCTTACAGCTCACCCAGCTGGATACATCGACCCTGCTTTGAAGGATTTGGAGCAGGTTGTTGGTTTGCAGACAGACAAGCCGTTGAAGAGAGCATTTATGCCTTTCGGTGGAATCCGTATGGCAGAGCAGAGCTGTGAACAGTACGGTTACACTCCAAACCCAGAACTTCACAAGATTTTCACAGTCTATCACAAGACTCACTCAGACGCTGTATTTGATGTCTATACACCAGAGATTCGCGCTGTTCGCAATTCTCATATCTTGACAGGTTTGCCTGATACTTATGGACGCGGACGCATTGTTGGCGATTATCGCCGTGTTGCTCTTTACGGTATCGATGCTCTTATCAAAGCAAAGGAAGAGGATAAGGCAAATATCGGCGACGGCACAATGACTGAAGAGGTTATTCGCCTCAAGGAAGAAGTTGCAGAGCAGGTAAAAGCTCTTAAAGGCTTGAAAGAAATGGCAAAAATCTACGGATTTGACATTTCAAAGCCTGCTACAACAGCAAAAGAAGCTGTGCAGTGGCTTTATTTCGGCTACCTTGGTGCTGTAAAGACACAGAACGGTGCTGCTATGTCAATCGGACGTGTTTCAACATTCCTTGACATTTACATCGAGCGTGATTTGAAGGCTGGAAAGATTACAGAACAGCAGGCACAGGAACTTATCGACCATTTCGTTATGAAAGCTCGTATGGTTCGCTTTGCTCGTATCGAATCTTACAACAACCTCTTCTCTGGCGACCCAATTTGGGCAACTCTCGAAGTTGGTGGACTCGGACAGGACGGACGTTCTATGGTTACAAAGAACGATTATCGTTTCCTCCACACGCTTGAGAACATGGGACCTTCTCCAGAGCCTAATATGACAATCCTCTATTCAAAGAGATTGCCAGAGAGCTTCCGCAAGTACTGCGCACACATCTCTATTGAAACTTCTTCAGTTCAGTACGAGAACGACGATGTTATGCGCCCTGTTTGGGGTGATGACTATTCTATCTGCTGCTGCGTTTCTGCAACACAGACAGGAAAAGAGATGCAGTTCTTTGGTGCTCGCGCTAACCTTGCAAAAGCATTGCTTTATGCTATCAACGGCGGACGCGACGAGAAAGGCGGCTTGGCTGAAGGTAAGCAGGTAGGTCCTGCATATCAGCCAATTACAGCTGATGTTCTTGACGCTTCAAATTATGAAGAGGTTAAGGCAAAGTATGTGAAGATGCTTGAATGGCTTGCTGACATCTATGTCAACTCGCTCAATGCTATCCACTATATGCACGACAAGTACTATTATGAAGCAGAAGAGCTTGCTCTTGAGGATACAAACGTTAAAAGAACATTCGCAACAGGTATTGCAGGTTTCTCACACGTTGTTGATTCTCTTTCTGCTATCAAGTATGCAAAAGTCAAGGTTATCCGTGGCGACGTTGAAGTCAAACAGAAGGATAAGAAGACTGGTGAGGTTAAGGTCGTTGAAGTGGCAAAGAACCAGGCTATCGATTATGTAGTTGAAGGCGACTTCCCACGCTACGGACAGGACGATGACCGCGCTGACGAAATTGCTGTATGGTTGCTCCGCACATTCATGGGAATGATTCGCAAGCACCCAACATATCGCAACGCAGAGCCTTCAACATCTATCCTTACAATTACTTCAAACGTTGTTTATGGAAAAGCAACAGGTGCATTGCCAGACGGAAGAAAGGCGCACGAGCCATTCTCACCAGGAGCAAACCCATCTTATGGTGCAGAGACAAAGGGCTTGGTAAAGTCTTTGAACTCTGTTGCAAAGCTTCCTTACGAGCAGGCTTTGGACGGTATTTCAAATACTCAGACAATCAATCCAAGCGCACTCGGACATGACAAGGCGGAGCGTGTTGAGAACTTGGTAAACGTTCTTGACGGTTACTTCGATGTAGGACCAGAGTCTGGACATGCGGGTGCACATCACTTGAACGTAAACGTCTTTGGCGTTGAAAAGCTCAAGGATTGTCAGGCACACCCAGAGAAACCAGAATATGCAAACTTCACGGTTCGTGTTTCAGGTTATGCAGTTCGCTTCATCAACCTTACAAAAGAGCAGCAGGACGACGTTATCGCTCGTACTTGCCACGCAGCTCTCTAGTTTGCGAAACTTTTGAATATTAAGTAGCTCTTTAGCGAACGGTATATTTCCCCTCAAGAGAAATTTTGAGGGGATTTTTTATGTAAAAATATCGGAATATAAATAACGTTGGAAAAATGAATTGTCATAAAAAACTTGACGGAACATAATTTTAAAGTTAGGATACATGTATAAAATGGTGACGAGGTAAAGAATCGCTGCAATTAGCGAAGCACTTGCCTAAAAAGCACTGAGACTATAACTGCGGATAAAAATGACTGAACTTTCTCTAAAAAAAATCAGTGATATTATGTCGTATACGTCATTAGCGCAAAAGACTGTGAATAATGGCATTTCTGTTTTTGATTGTATCTATAATATCGAATTAAATGACGAGGAAAGAGCGTATTTTTTCTTTACAAATAAAAAGGGCTTAAAAGTTGCTTTAGATGCAATATCTTTTTCGTCAACTCCTCTTGAAACTGCGCTGGCTCGTGTTAGACAGCAGATTTCTTCTACTTTTTCTTGGGAAAGCGAGGGAGAAGAGACTATTTACTTTGATACATTTCCAGAGTTTGCAGAAGCGGTGTTTAAGGAAAGCTCTTTATTTCTGTTTCGAGGCGAAGCTGTTTCGGTTGCAAAAGATAGTGAAAATGCACGGCTAAAACTTGCTGTAAAAAATGAGGAGAATTATTATAATCTTTCACTAATTTTGAAGACGGATTCTGACGAGATAGAAAATCCTGTATTGCTTTCTTCTGTGTACGCTTTAGCAGGAGGAAAAGTGTATAGAACAAGAGATATGGGTGTTCATTATCATTATTTGTCTTCGTTTGTAGGAAATGTTAAAAAGAGCGAGATAAATCTTTTTTTGTCATTGTTTTCTTCGATGTTTCGTACTGTCGATTTTTTGTATTCGACGTATAAGAAATTACAGCATACGCCTGTAAGAGCAAAGGCGGCTTTAGCGTTTAATGATTTGGACAGCGAAGGCAATCTTTCGATAAAAATGCTGTGGACGAAAGATGAGTATCCTATGGAATTTATTTCGGAAAATAAGCCGACGACGATAGTCAATGTGGACGAAGAGAAGAAGTTAATAGAAAAAACTGATTTGATTTATGACAACGCACAGGGGTGGAAAAAAATCTTGTCGATGATAAGAGCTACTATGGATAAACACCCAGAAGCGCGCGATGCTGATGGCGAAACGTTTGCGCTTGATGGAGATACGCTTTTTCTAACGTCTACGATTGCGTTGCCTTTTTTGAGTGAAAACTTAGGTGAACTAGTGCAATATTATGCGCTTTTTGGTACAGAAGCCCTAAAAAAATACAATCTTCATAAAGTTGTACCAAAAACAAAGCTAACACTTCATTCTGGAATAGACTTTTTTGATACAGATTGTGAAATAACGATTGATGACGATGTTTTCACGCCATCACAATTTGTTTCGTTATATGAAAAAAATAATTTTATTCCATTAAGCGATGGCACAAGAGCCATTGTTGAAAAGAATTTCTTTTTGCGCTTAAAGCGTTTATTGGGGCGTAAAAGTAAAGAGGGAACTTATAAGCTCTCTTTTTTTGATTTACCTCTTGTTGATTCGCTTATAAATGCAAAAGTTGAGAGCGAAAAGGGAAATAGATGGAATGACTTTTTTTTGGGATTTAATGATATTCAAAAGACTCATCTTCCAAATATTCCCGTTGTAAAAAAGTTACGCGATTATCAGCTTTATGGTGTTCAGTGGCTTTTGTATTTAATGCGGCACAATTTGGGCTGTTGCTTGGCAGACGATATGGGGCTTGGAAAGACTATTCAGATAGTGGCGCTTTTAGCGATCTGTTATGCGGATAAGCACAACAGTACTTCGATAATAGTTGTTCCGAAAAGTTTAATTGATAATTGGCTAAATGAGCTAGAAAAGTTTGCTCACGACCTCGATGTATATGCCTATTATGGAACAGAAAGAAATATAAGCGAAGCAATGAACCATACGATACTCGTTACAACGTATGCGATTGTTAGAAACGATATAGAAGCATTGAGCAAAGAAACATTTGAATATGCAGTTTTAGACGAAGTTCATTTGATAAAAAATGCTTCAAGCCAATCGGCGAAGTCTGTTATGCTTTTGAATGCGACTCATCGTATTGCAATCAGTGGTACTCCAATGGAAAATAATCTTGGCGAACTTTATTCGATTTTCCGTTTTTTGAACCCGACAATGTTTGGTAGTCAGGCAGAGTTTAATCGTCGTTATGCACTCCCTGTGCAAAAAGAAAATGACGAGGACGCGGCGAAAGAATTATCTGCAAAAATTCGTCCATTCATTCTTCGCAGATTAAAGCAAGATGTGGCTAAAGAGCTACCAGAGCGAACTGAGCAGGTTTTATATGTTGATATGACGGAAGAACAGGCTCGATTGTACGAAACACAGCGCAGTTTTTATAAAAAGCTCATTGATGGCGAAATTGCGAAAAATGGCTTTGAGAAATCACAGTTTTCAATTTTACAGGCTTTACTTGAGTTGCGACAGATTGCAACAGTACCTGAAGTGAAAAGTGATTCCTTGATTGAGAGCGCAAAATGGGATGTATTGCTTGATTCTATTACAGAGTTATCGGAGAGCGGTCATAGATGCCTTGTCTTCTCAAACTTTCTTTCGTCGCTAGATGCTGTAAGCTCTCGGCTTGAAAAGGAGGAAATAAAGTATTTATTGATGACAGGTGCGACGGCAAATAGGCAAGAACTTGTG
>CALDID010000153.1 GCA_937901865.1 uncultured Treponema sp. | reverse complement strand
CCTGTACATCTTGCGGGCACGCAGAGCGGCCTTGATGGCGTTCTTGGCGGTCGCTTCGTCATCGGCGCCGGCCTGAACAATCTGCTTAATGGTGAAGATGGGCTTATCGCTGACGATGGGACGAATGTTATCCTCAGAGATCTTGTCATCACTGGAGGACTGCCGGCCATCGCCGATGAGAATAGCGCGGGCGATTTCCTCGTCCAGCATCATCCGCATCTCGCCCTTCAGCCAGCTGACCACGTCGAAGTCAGTGATGTCGATCACGTCATCCCGGTCCAGCTTCTGCTTCTTGTAGGTCTCCTTCATATTCTTGACCTTGTCGATGTTGTCCTCGCCGATGACCTGCATCATCTTGAAGGGCTGACGCTTGGTACCGAAGATAGTTCCGCCCTGGGTCAGGATACCCGAGAAGGAGGAGGGGGACATATCCTTGCAGAGATTGTTGATAAGTCCGTATCCCGCCTGAGAAGCTGGGTCTGTTGTTTCAACCCACTTTTGTCTATCCAAAGAAAGAGAAACAGCGTGGCGGAAGTTGATATTTGCAATGATAGAATGGTTTATTCCTGGTGTGTTTTCTTTTTCAAGCGATTTTCTATCGATATTAAATGAGAATTTGAACGTATAGCTCAGAGGTCTATTTTCGCGATATTCGCTGTTGCCATACGTCGGCATATCTGTTGCGCCAAGAGCCAAATCGTCAAGATTGCCCTGCAAGAACATATTGCGAATTGTGTTTATATCGGTCAAGAACTGGAAAGTGAAGCCTGTCAAGAAATATCTATTCTCGTTTTGCTTGTCTTTGTAGCCGTACCAGTTTTCGTTTCTTGCAAGCGTAATGCTCTTGTCTGGCTGGAAATCAACGATTTTGTACGGACCGTAAGAAGCAGACTTTGCAACGTCTGTGCCGTAAGTACTCTTTACGATGTCGCCCGCAGCCTTCTTGTTCGCCTCATATAAATCTTCGCGGCAAAGAACAAGAGATGAATTGTTATAGAAGAACATAAACTCACTAAGCGGCTTTGACAAAACAAAAGTCATCGTGTAATCGTCGTTCTTGATAAATCCAACGTCTTCCCACAGAGTCGCCTTGCCCTCTGTGCGAGAGAAACACCATTCTTTGTATGCTTCAGGATTGTTGTCGCCGAACGCAGCTGAAACCTTCAAAAAGATGTCTTTAAGCTCATCGGTAAACTGAAAATAGGTGTGTCCGTCAGCGATTTCCTTGACGCGCGCCCACATATCAGTTTCTCCGTCCTTCCATTTATCAGCGTAATCGCTCTCTCCGCCGTAGTTTTCCACTTTGTCGCCAAAGAATTTGACAGGAACTGAAATACTTGTCCACAAATCGCTATCTGCAACATCTCTATAGCCAGAATCTGTTGCAATGTCGTCATAAGCAACAGCACCGTTGTAATATGCTTTTGCATTTGCAAGCGGCAATGAATCAGCATAGAGAGAAGATGCACGGAAGTTCTTCATATCTGGGTTCAAGTACTGCTTTGCAGAGTACTCAAAGTCATCAGCGTTGATAGGCTCGCCGTTGTCCCACGTTACATCTTTGCGCATTCTCACTTTCCACGCATAGCCCTCTGTAGCGTCAGCAGGCACTCCATACTTTGCATTTCCTGCATACTCTTTTGTAACGTCTTCAGGCATAGCTTCTGCCATATCAAGCTCAATTTCGTAACCGTCTTGCGCTTCGTTTGGAACAAAAGAGTAGAATGATGAAGCTGTAAGAGAAAGAATTACGTTTTCAGGATTCAAACTCCAATCAGTAGGACTCCATGTTTTAGGAGTTGTCATTGTCGAATTGTAAGTGTACGTTTTTGCTTTTTCCGCAGTCTTTTTGCCTCCGCAGCTTGCCAAAAGTACGGACGCAACCAACAGCGCAGCAGATGATAATGCCGCAGCTTTCTTCATTTTATTTCCCTCCGATGTGGTAAAAAAATTAAAAGGGCGACGATACAATCTTTTATTCAAGACATCGTCGCCCTTTTTTGTATCGTTAGTGTATCATTTTTTCACACACTCTTGCAATAGTATTTACTCAATAAATATGCAATTACTTGCATAAACGATATACTATTAGATTATACACACTCATACCCAAAATCTATCATTTTTTCTACGCCTTACAGAATAATTTTCTATGCTTAGAACAAAGAAAAAACGTGATAAAAAGAGCCTTTTGGAATGACACTATATAAAATCCCAAAAGGCTCTTATTCTGACTTTGAATTGAAAAAAATTATCGAGTTGTAGAAATATCGTTCCAGCCCTGTACTACGCGTTCAATCACTGTCTGCGCAAGGCTGAGCGACATCTGCGCCTTTGCCATTGCGATAGTAACATCGTGAATATCGACAGAGTCAGGGTCTGTAATCACTTGTTCTTGAATGTGATTTACATTCACTTGCTGTTCGTTAAGCGAGTTCACAGCATCTAAAAGATAGTTCTGAAACTTCGTCTTTTTTTCGTCTTCAGCACCAACAAGAATATCAACTTTGTGATTAGAATGAATATCTGTTAAAGGAGCTGTTCCAATATGTGCGCTATCTGTTCGTGTTAATTCAAGTGAACCAAACATTTCTTTCTACCTCCCTATCGACCAATATCCATAGCAGAAGAGAACATCTCTTTAGAGCCTTGAATAACAGAAGCATTCGCCTCATACGCACGAGAAGCACTTATCATATCCACCATTTCATTGACGATATTCACATTCGGATATTCAACATAGCCTGCGTGAGGTCCGCTTTTTATCGCATCTGGGTGCGTCGGGTCATATACAAGACGACCTGCAGAAGTATCTGTTACGATTTCTCTTACACGGACACCCGAACCAGCTCCGCTATCAAGTTCACTCGGAATATACGGATTTTTCCACTGCGGATTGCTTTTCGCTACTGGCTCCAAAACAACGCTCTTTCTCTTGAAAACACCGCCCTCTTGAGTTCTTGTAGAGGAAGCATTTGCAATATTGTTAGAGATGACATCAGTACGAAGTCGCTCAACGCTCATTCCTGTAGCTGCAATGTTAATACTTGTAAAAAGTCCCATATTTATTAGCCTCTCTTACTTACTTTTTCATTGCAATTCGCATTTGACTGAACTCAAAGTTTTCAAGCTGCGTAAGCAAACGATAATCCATCTGGATTTTTGTAATCTGCATAGCTTCTTGCTCTGCGTCTACATTATTGCCGTTCGCCTTAGCAGTTGATGTGTAATCAAGAACACGGCGAGGTTCAACAGTGCGATAATCATACGCTCCTGCTGACTTGATATGACGCTCGTCAGATGTAAGCATATGAAACGCATCTTTGTCGTTCTTTTCAGATTCAAGAGCCTTTTTTATTTCGCTCTCGAAATTAACAGAGGTACGCTTAAAATTAGGCACTTCAGAATTAGCGAGATTGTTCGCTGTAACTTGGTATCTAAGTGTATTTGCATCCAACGCACGATGGAGCATATCAACGGAACGCATAAAACTATTCATATTTTATATATCGACCCCATTCCCTGCCGTATTTACAAAAAAAGCATTGCTTTTTACTCTTTACTACAGGATATATCGTGAAATATCCTGGTCTTCGATTACGTCTTTGAGTTTTTCGTCTACAAAGTCTTTTGTAATCGTAATCGTTTCTCCGCTATGTTCATCAGCAGAGAAAGAAATATCTTCAAGCACGGTTTCCATAATCGTCTGCAAACGGCGTGCGCCTATGTTCTCAGACTTTCTATTGACCTCTTCTGCCAAATAGCTCAAGCGGTCAATAGATTCATCAGTGAACTCAAGAGTAACGCCTTCGGTGGCAAGAAGCGATTTATACTGCTTGATAAGTGCGTTTTTCGGTTCAACCAAAATGCGCTTGAAGTCAGCTGCGTTCAAAGAATCGAGCTGCACGCGAAGCGGGAAACGACCTTGCAATTCAGGAATCAAGTCGCTTGGAGCTGCAACGCTGAAAGCACCAGCCGCTACAAACAGAATATGTGTCGTATCTACAACGCCATAGCGAGTATTGACATTGCTTCCCTCTACGATAGGAAGAATATCTCTTTGAACACCCTCTCGGCTCACGTCCCGACCGCTGGACTGTCCGCCCCGAACTGCGATTTTATCGATTTCGTCGATAAAGATGATTCCCATCTGTTCAACTCTTTTCTTTGCGATGTCTGCAACTTTATCAGGGTCTGTCATCTTGTCGAGGTTCTTTTCAAGCAAAATCTGACGAGCTTCGCGAACAGTAACCGTCTTTTTGTGAGTTCTGCCACCTGTAAGCATATTCGCAATATCCTGCATTCCGCTTTCAAGGTCGTCCATATTGCCGCCTGCAATAATCTGCATAGACGGCATTCTGTTTGTTCGCTCAACCGATACTTCGACTTCTCTATCTTCGAGTTTGCCTTCTCTAAGCATCGCTCTAAACTTCTCGCGAGTTGACTTTGCTTTTTCCTCTTTTTCTTTCTCCTCTCTCTCATTTTCTTCAAGAGAAATATCAGGATTTTCAGAAGGCGGCTCTAACTCCTTTTTCTCGTCACCGCTTTCTTCTGGTACTGCGCCAAGCCCAAAAAGAGACATCGGCAACACATGAGATTTCTTCTCTTTCTTTTCTTTTTTGCCAGTGCCTGGAAGCAAAAGGTCAAGCAAATCTTCTTCAACTTTCGGCTTGCAAGATTCTTTTAACTGCTCCTGCATTTCTCTTTTTACGTCGTTATAGCCCACCGCCATCAAATCGCGCACCATGCTTTCTACATCGCGACCAACATAGCCGACCTCTGTATACTTTGTAGCTTCAACCTTGAGAAACGGAGCATTACAGAGTTTTGCAAGACGGCGTGCAATTTCTGTTTTACCCACACCAGTAGCACCAATCATCAAGATGTTTTTCGGTGCGATTTCATCTTGAATATCCGCATCAAGCTTCAATCTTCGAGTGCGGTTACGGAGTGCAACAGCTACACACTTCTTTGCATTTTTCTGCCCGATAATGTAAGTATCGAGCTTTTCAACAATTTGCTTTGGAGTCAAATCAAGAGTCGGCAACAGCTTTGTTTCATCTATCTTCTGTGTAACTTCGTTTTCTGCCATAAATTACAGTTCCTCCACCTTTACGGTATTATTGGTATAAATACAGATTTGTCCTGCAATGCGAAGACTTCTTTCTGCAATTTCCTTTGCAGACAAATCACTTGTTTCCATATATGCAAGAGCGGCCGCATAAGCATAGTTTCCGCCAGAGCCAATAGCGATTACATCTTTTTCAGGCTCGATAACATCACCGCTTCCGCTTATGAGCAACAGCTTATCTTTGTTTGCAACCAAAAGCAATGCTTCCAATTTACTTAACGTTCTGTCCGTTCTCCACTGCTTCGCAAGCTCAACGGCACTTCTGGTAATATCTCCGTTAAATTCCTTTAACTTAATTTCGAACTTATCGAATAAAGTAAAAGCGTCTGCTGTAGCTCCTGCAAATCCTGTCAAAACTTTGCCTTCATAAATACGGCGAACTTTTCTGGCATTACCTTTCATAACAGTATTGCCCATTGTTACTTGACCATCACCAGCCATGGCTACATGGCCATTTCGTTTCACAGCAATAACAGTTGTACTGCGAATTTTCTCAAATTGACCTTCCATTACTTTCCTCCATTGTTAGCATTGTTATCAGTGTTATAACTTCCATGCGGGAATGCCCTATTATACGTTTGAATAAGCTGCTCCGTCGTAATATGCGTATATCGCTGTGTTGTTGAAATGCTTTCGTGTCCTAGCATTTGCTGAATTATGCGCACATCAGCTCCACTCGACAGCATAGCTGTAGCAAAGGTATGGCGGAACATGTGCGGAAATGCGTGATAATTCGTTCCTTCGACACCAGAATATCGCGCAATAATCAAAGCTATTCCCCTTCTTGTTAATCGAGTGCCTCTCTGATTTAGAAAAAGAGAATCGCTGTCTTTTACATTTGGAAACCGCATTTTTCTTTCTATAAGATATTCTTCCAAAGCCTTTTTAGAATCTTCTTCAAGAAAAACTCTTCTATCTTTATTTCCTTTACCTGTAACCATTGCAGATGTTCTATCAGGCGATAAGTCTGTAACATTAAGATTAGACACTTCGCTTACTCGGCAACCTGTCGAATATAAGAGCTCAAAAATAGCTTTATCGCGGCTTGCCCACAAAATAGGCTTTTCAGACGGCTGGGAACATATTGAATCAATTTCTACCTGCGTCATAAACTTCGGTACATGCTTTGTCTTTTTTACAGATTTCAATTCAATAGCAACATTATTCTTTATGTATCCCCACTTTCTGCAATAGGCAAACAATTTGTGAACAGAAACTATAAAGCGATTGATAGAAGCTGAAGCTCTTTGTTTCCGAGAAAGGATACTAACACATCGCCTCAGTTCTTCAAGAGTTATCGTGTGCATTTCTTTGTCTTCACCGATAAATGCCTTGAACTGCTCTAAATCCGAGCTATAAGACATTACCGTATTTTTAGCCAAAGACTGCACGTTTTCAATGTAATTCAGATACTCACTAACAGCGTCTTTTACAGTCATTACCAAGCCTTTATGATTGCTTTTGCGAAGTGGCAAAATCTTGTAGAGTTGCAGCATTTTCCGCAGCAATTTCTTCTTCATTTCCAGAATGAAGATAGTTACACTCTGGATTTATACAAGATTTATAAAAGCCGTTCTTTTTATCGTACTTTTCAACCAAGAACCAACCGCATTTTGGACATACCACATCAAGCGGCTTAAAATGGGTAATGAAATCGCATGATGGATAATTAGTACACCCAAAAAACTCTTTTCCCTTGCTGTGAGTTTTACGAGCAACAATATCTCCGCCACACTTTGGACACTTTGCAAGAGGAATACTCTTCGTATTCTTACATTCAGGAAATCCAGAACAGGCCAAGAAAAAGCCAAATCGCCCCAGCTTTTTCAGCATAGGCTTTCCGCACTTTTCGCACACAATCGGAGTAACTTCGTCAAGAGAGCCTTTAAGACACTCTTGCGTATCCATAACCTTTTCTACCTGCTGTTTGAAGGGGGTGAAGAACTCTCCAATCATAGTATTCCAAACAAGTTTGTTTTGGTCAATTAAGTCGAGTTTGTTTTCTATATCAGCGGTAAAATGCTCATTTATGACATCTGGAAAAGATTCTACTAAAATCTTGCTGATTATCTTTCCCAACTGAGTAGGAACAAGCTGCTTATTCGTTCTAGTAACATAATATCTATCAAGCAGAACAGAGATAATAGGCGCATACGTAGACGGACGACCAATGCCTTTTTCTTCGAGCGTTTTGACCATAGAAGCATCGCTATATCTCGTAGGCCCTTGCGTAAAATGCTGTTCGCCATAGAATGACTGACTTTGCACAACGTCATTTACTTTTAACGACGGCAAAGATTCTGAAACTTCCTTTTTTGAAACAAGCAATTTTACAACTTCGTAAAATCCCTTTTCTATCAAACGACTTGCAGAAACTCGGAAAACAGCCTCGTCCCCTGCAATATCCGCTGTTGTTGTACGGATTTTTGCCTCTTTCATTTGACTTGCAACAAAGCGTTCCCAAATCAGAGTATACAGCTTTAACTGGTCATTAGAGAGATACTTTGACACAAACTCTGGAGTATATGTTACATAAGTCGGTCGTATACATTCATGAGCATCTTGCGCCCCTTTTCCCACCGCATACTGTATTTGCTCGCTTGGAAGTGCATCAGGGAATTTATTTCCAATCCATTTACGCACATCATCAAGAGCTGTCTGCGCAATACGCACAGAATCTGTTCGCATATACGTAATCAGACCTACACGAGTAGAATCTATCGTAATGCCTTCATAGAGCTCTTGAGCAATTTGCATAGTCTTTTTAGAAGTAAAGCCTAATCGATTTGCACTCGATTGCTGCATTTTAGATGTGGTAAACGGAGGCTTTGGCTTTGCACTTCTATCAGTTTCCTTTATCGAAATCACAGAAAAAGCAGAGTCTTTGATTTTTTCAATGATAGCATTTACATCGCTTTCACTCTTTAACTCAGGCTTCTTATCTTTGAAAAGAACAAGCTGTGTTTTCAGCTTTGAACGCCCCTTTGTAAAATCAGCATTCAAAGACCAATATTCTTCAGGAATAAAGTTTTCAACTTCCGCTTCTCTCTCACAAATCAAACGTAAAGCTACAGATTGAACTCTGCCTGCAGAAAGCCCATTTTTTACCTTTTTCCAAAGGATTGGGCTCAAATTATATCCTACAAGTCTATCAAGAACACGCCGAGCTTTTTGAGCATTAACCTTTGCTTCATCTATTGTGCCAGGCTTTTTTACCGCTTCTTTTATAGCATTAGGGGTGATTTCATTAAAGACAATTCGATTTATGGGAACAGAAGTTTTTTCAGTTATTGCGTTACATAAATGCCACGCAATAGCTTCTCCTTCGCGGTCGTTATCAGATGCAAGCAACACTTGGTCGCTGTTTTTTGCATCTTTTTGCAATTCATGTAATAACTTAGCTCTGCCTCGCACAGTTATATATTCTGGCTGAAAATTGTCTTCAATATCAACACCCATTCTGCTTCTTGGCAAATCTATCAAATGCCCCATAGAAGCCTTAACTGTATATCCACTACCCAAATAATGTTCAATAGTCTTTGCCTTTGCAGGAGATTCCACAATGACAAGAATATGTTTCTTTGTTTTCTTCTGCACTTTCTTTGTGCAAGAACCGCTCTTAGCTTGAGCCATATAAACCTCTACAATAACCTATATGCAAACCTACATTGCAAAAGACTGCTCAAATTCAGACACATCATAAAAACGACTGCCAGGTTTTTCGTCTTTGCATTTTATAAAATCTACATAATCATCAATAACAGGAATACCATCATCTAATACAAAGTTACAGATATTCTTCATTTTCTTTTTCTTCTTTTCATCTTCTTTCTTATTATCTTTTTTACTCATCATATTTTTCTTTATGCCATTCACTTCAATAGCTTTCGGTGAAAAAGCTGTTTTCATAATATACAATTCACGATTATACTCTTCTGTCAAATTTGCAGTTGTCAAAGAGCCACTGCCAGTAGGAGCTTGGACAAGAACAACATCAGAAGCAACTCCTGCAAGAAGCCGATTACGCTGTGCATAACTCCAATGCCCCACAGGTACACCAGGTTGATACTCACTGACAATGCAGCCTTTTTTTATTATGCTTGCAGCAAGCATCTTGTTTGCGGACGGCACTATTGTATCTATTCCGCAAGGTAATAAAGCAACCGTTTTTCCGCTTTCAGCTTTCAATGCTCCCAAATGAGCAAAATACTCAACACCTTCAGAAAGCCCCCCTACAACAGTCCAGCCATCATTTGCAGCATTTTTCCCAAAGTCAAATGCTGCTTGTTTTCCGTCAGGTGTTACAGCCCTTGTACCTATTACGCTTACGCACTTATTATTTAAAATACTAATATTGCCGCGATAAAACAAAACAAATGGCAAATCAGGAATATTTCTTAAATTCTCTGGATACTCTTCAGAAAACATTGTTGCATACTTAATATTAAACGAAGAAAGAATTTTTCTACTTATCAAAGTCCTTTTCAAAACAGTATCACCATTCCATTTTTGAGAAATATGACGCTGAATAATGCTCTCAAAATCACTAATCGACATCTTTGAAAGCATTTCAAGAGTATCCGTACTATTATAGACAAGCAATTTTTCTTCAGCTGACAAAAAATTGAGAGAGCTTAAAGCAATAATAAGCAAATCTCTTTCTATCGAACTCTTATTTTTTTCCATAGCTTGCATTTAACACTTCCCTTTTGTTATCTTCTGCAAGAGCTTTTTTCTCATCAGATTTTGTAGAAGAGATAATTCTATCGTACATTGCAACAGCGTTTTCAAACTGATATGTATCATAATACGCACGAGCAAGCGCAAACATTCCGTCAGTATGCTTTGTATCTATGGTAAGCAACTTTTCAAGATAAGGAATAGCTTCTTCGCTCTTATCAAGCTCCCAAATATACAAAACGCCCAAGCCATACAGAGCTTTTGTATAGCGATTATCAAGTTTTATCGCCTGTAAATAAGCAGATTCTGCCAATTTTAAATAATTAATTCGCTGTGTATAAGAGCCAGTTGCTTTATAGTCAAGGGATTCTGCAGCCATATACCCAGCACATGCACCTATATAATAATACAGATTTTGATTAGCAGGATAATATTCAGTTGCGCTTTGGAAAGCCTCAAGAGCAAGTTTATACATCTTCTTATCAAGATAGCGCGAGCCTAAAAGTTTATACCAAATACCGATTTGAGCATTTGCAGATTCAATGTCAGCGACTCTGTTCTGATATTTCTTTATAGCCTCTTCAAACTCTTCCGCAGTTGTAGGATTAGAAACACCCTCCTCCATTGCTTGCATTCGCTTTATCTGCACAGAATTTTTGCCGCATGATAAAAAGCAGCTTATGCAAAGAACAGAAATCGTTATAGCTAAAATCCGTCTAATCATCTTTATTGTCCTCCTTCTTCACATGCCCTGGAAAAAATTTATGATGATATTCTTTTAACTGAGACTCATCAATATGTGTATAGATTTGAGTAGTAGCAATATCTGAATGACCCAAAAGCTCTTGTACTAATCTCACATTTGCCCCCCCTGCTAATAAATGAGTTGCAAACGAATGACGTAACGTATGCACTTTTACATCAATGCCGCATACTGCTTCAATCTCTTTAAATCTTTTCCATATTCCCTTTCGACTAATCTTTTCGCCTCTAAAATTCAAAAAGATTTCTTGTGTATTCTTTTTTTTCAGAATCCGAGAACGAACTTTTAGCCATTCTTTTAACCAATGCAAAGCTACATCACCAAAGGGAACCATTCGCTCTTTATCGCCCTTTCCCTCTACGATTAAAAATTTCTCTTCAAAGTGAATATCAGAAATTTTTAATGATGATGCCTCGCTTATTCTCAGCCCACAAGAATATATAAGCTCAAACAAAGCTCTATCTCTAATTCCTAACTCATCACTCGTTTCTATGCTACCTAAAAGCAAATCAACTTGCTCAGGAGAAAGAACAGGAGGCAATTTTCTTGTAGTCTTTGGTCTATCAATCAAAAGAGCAACATTTTCAATCCAAATCTTTTTGCGAACAAGATAATGACCAAAACAACGCAGAGCAGAGATATATTTTGCAATCGTCAATCCCGATTCGCAATAGGTACTTAGACTTGTAATATAGTAGAGTAATGTTTGATGAGTTACGACTGCTAATTCTGTTTTTTGAGCGTTTAAATAGCTCAAAAAATCAGAAACACAGAGAATATAAGTTTCCACAGTAAGAGCTGATTTCCAGTCTATCGTAAAGAGTTCTGAATAAAAATCATTCAATATTCTTTTTTGTTCTTCTGTCAAAGCAATAACTTCGCTTTCCATCAGCTCATTCCTTGTGAATAAAAAACTTATTTATCACCACTCAAATCAATAGTTCTGCTCAAGTTTTGTCGCCAAAACGCAGGTTGATTAAAATCTTTTTGGTCAACATCATATTCAGGAACTATAGTTCTCTGAGGCGCAACAGTGCTTGCTGCAGACAAACCACCGTTTCGCTCTACAGAAGCCTGCAAATCTCCGCTCAAAGAACCAGTTGAACGAGTCGGTTGCGGAATCTGAGTAGTCATTTGAGGAGGAATCTGTGTTGTTGTTTGCATATTCGCCTCAGGCACGCTCCTCTGACTTGAAACCATGCTCGGCATTTCTGTTTTCATTGCAGAAGAAAAACTTGTAGCAGCAGGTTTCATAGTGTTTCTAGAAGGATTCAAACCACGACGAATTGAATCGAAATCTCCATACGACATAACATTGCTATTCGCATTAGAAGCAGGCTTTTGCAACGTAGGAGCAACATCTTCTGCTTCATTTCGAGTATCAGAATTAAAGCCTGTAGCAATGACAGTAACGCTCACTTTGTCGCCCATATCTGGGTCTACAACCTGTCCCCAGAATATATTTACATTCGGGTCAGCAGCAGCTGTTACAATCTTTGAAATCTCTTCGATTTCAGACATCGCAAGCTCTTCCCCAGAAGAGATATTATAAAGGATATTCTTCGCACCATCAATACGAGAGTTTTCAAGAAGAGGATTGCTTATTGCGGCTGTAGCAGCTTCTACCGCACGATTTTCACCTTCACTCGTACCAATTCCAAAGATTACATCACCTTGGTCTTTCATAGCAGAAGTAACATCTGCAAAGTCAATATTAACTTCACCAGCTGTTGTGATGATATTTGAAATTCCCTCTACACCTTGGCGCAAAATATCATCAGCCATCAAGAATGCTTGAGAACGAGTAGTTCTTTTATCCATTATCTTCAAAAGCTGTTCATTAGGAATAACAATCAATGCATCTACCACTTCACGCAGTTTTTTTATACCATCTTGAGCTTGACGCATACGAACAGGACCTTCAAAACCAAACGGAGTAGTTACAACTCCAACAGTCAAAGCACCCGCTTCACGAGCAATCTGAGCTACTACAGGTGCAGAACCAGTTCCTGTTCCGCCCCCCATTCCTGCGGTAACAAAAACCATATTAGAGTCTTTTACAACAGCTTTAATCGACTCCATATCTTCTTTAGCCGCCTCTTCGCCAACGATAGGACGACCACCAGCTCCCAAGCCTTTTGTAATCTTTTGACCGATAGGAATTCTGTTTTGTGCCTTTGACCTCTGCAAAGCCTGCACATCAGTATTCAATACGATAAACTCAACACCCTGAATATTTTTATCAATCATGCGGTTCACAGCATTTCCGCCGCCACCTCCACAACCAATAACTTTGATAATCGTCGGGTCTACAGGTGCAAGTGCAGACCCCACATCACTCGACATAGAAAAATCAAACATGTTATTCCCCCCACCAAAACGGAATACAATTTCTTTTCAAAAAATCAGAAAAAAGTATCTACAAGATGTTGCACAAAGTTTCCAAAACTGAAACTAGATTTTTTCGCTTCAGAATTAGAAGTTCTTGCGCTAGCATCATCAATTTCTGCTACATTTTTATTTTCAAGAACAAGACCTACAGCTGTAGCATACTCAGGGCTTTTATATTGTTCCTCTATTCCGCCCAAATTGCAAGGCTCTCCAATTCTGACAGCAGAAGTCCTAAACACTGCTTGTGCTAATTCAACAACACCACTAAGCAATGCTCCTCCCCCTGTCAAAACTATACTTCCCGACATCTTCTTTACTGTAGATTTCTTTTTAACTTCTTTCAATACCTCTGAGAATATTTCTATAACGCGAGATTGAATTATTTCGCATAATTCCATTCTCGGACACTCAATAGGTGGTCTTCCTCCCACTCCTGGAATTATGACAGTTTCATCAGGTGCAACTAATTCCCCCCAACAGCAGCCGCTTTCAATTTTAAGTTTTTCAGCAGCCTCAAAAGGAATTCCTTCCACAATAGAAATGTCATTCGTTATGTAATTGCTACCAATGGGAACAGAAGCAGTACAAATCGGAGCATCATTGCAAAGCACTAACACATCTGTTGTACCGCCACCCATATCAATTAAAATAGAACCTAGCTCTTGCTCATCTCCTAAAAGAGTAGCCTTTGTAGCAGCAAGCGTTTTTAGCATTATACACTTTTGCCCTACTAAGTCATAGCCTGCACGCATAAAACATTGGCTCAAAGTATGTAATCCTGTTTTTGATGCCGTAACGATATGCGTTTCAACTTCAAGGCGTGTTGCAGAAGTTCCTATAGGGTCTTTAAAGCCTCTTAATCCATCTACAATATACTCTTTTGGAATAACATGCAAGAATTCTCTATCCATTGCAATATAAATAGAAGTTGCTGCAGCAATAGCCGTATTTACATCATTTGCATTTATATCGCGTCTTGTATGTTCTTTCGTAGAGATAACAGCCATACCCCGAGAATCACGGCTTTCAATATTTGCGCCACCTATCGCAGTTACACAACTTTTTACATCACACCCAGCAATTTGCTCCGCAGTTTCAACAGTTTTCTGTATAACGCTTACCGCTTTTTCGATATTGACAATAACCCCGTTGCGAACACCTTGAGATTGATTTTTTGCGACAGCTAGAATCTCAACACCACCATGTTCTTTTAATTCGCCTATAACAACGTGGACAAAACTCGTACCAATATCCACACCAACGATGATACTGCTCAAAACAGGAACCCTCCAACCCTATTCTACTTCGTCCTATAAGAAACAGAACCATACCGCAGGTCAATCTCTGTTACATTAGGTTCGATAGAATTAACAACATCTAGCATCACCATCATCTGTCTTAAAGTAATTTCGTCCAGAGTCCTATCTGTTAAAACCCGCGACTTAGAATGAACAGGATACAGTATTAGTTCATAGCTTCCAAATTCCTTTGGAACAACGTGAATTTCTGAAATAGCATTCAAATACCTCACTGGTAATGTTCTTATGCTAGAAATTTGAGCCATAAGCTCACAATAATTTTTCGGCAATCTAGTTACATTATTTACACGTTCTATCGGCAAACCTGTAACAAGAGGAATGCTCGAGTCCGTTTGTGCATACGAAGAAGACACAGGAAAGAGTATTCCGTCTTCACTGATATTAACAGGTATTGTTCGATTATCTACTATAACAAAAGTCATTGCAACAGCACTTCTTTCTTGTATACGCACAAACACATGGTCTGGAAAGCGTTTTTCGATAGAAACAAGCTCGACACTCGGTAATACAGATAGTATAGAAGCAGCTTTATCAGCGTCAAAACGAATCCACGGTTTATGTTTTATAGGTTCTAGTAATCTTGACATAGTAGCAACATCTTTTGTTCCTGTAATTACTATTTTTACAGGTGCTAAACATGGCACTATAAAAAGATATAAGATAACTTCAAAAGCAAGCACAAGACAAAGAAGAACAACGATAATCTTCATTATCAACATTCTATTATCTGTCTTTTTTGTTTTTGCCGAAGAGCCTTCCATATTATTACCGTCCTTTCATTTCTAAATCAATCCCATCTTCCATATATCGAGATGCGTTTATTATAAAGCCACACATAAACATTGTAAACATCATAGATGAGCCTCCTGAAGAAAAGAAAGGAAGAGGAATACCCGTGCTTGGCACAACACCAGCGGCAACTGCACAATTCAAAAGAGATTGTACAAAAATCATCGTTGTAAAACCAAAAGTTCCTACCGCAGCAAATCTATTATTTACAGTATAAGCAACTCTATAGCACCTATATGCAAAAAATGAGAGCAATATAAAATATATCGTAACTCCTAAAAGCCCCATAGCCTCTGTCCAGCCTGCAAAAATATAGTCAGCGTGGACTTCAGGGATTCTATCCATTTTTACCAGTCCAGAACCGATACCGTTTCCCCAAAGTCCTCCAGAAATAATAGCATTTCGGGCTGCATTAACCTGGAAGTTTGTTGTTTGCAAAAACTCGTTTGGACGCAAAAACGCTAAAATACGGCTTACACGATACGGCTCTAAAGCGATAAGCAAGCCACCTAACGGAATTAAAACTATCAGTACAGGGATTATATAATACCACTTTTTTTCACATACAAAAAACATAATCATACATGTCACCAGCACAAGCAAACTGGTAGACAAATCTTTTTGCATAAGAATGATTAAGAAAAACAAAAACATTCCCACTATTGCGGGAATAACCGACCTATCATCTTCTGAAAGTCTACTTTGCTTTTCAAATATATTCGCCATAAATATAATTGATACAAATTTTATTGCCTCAGACGGCTGAAAAGTGGCAAGCAACGGCAAACGTATCCATCTTCTTGCACCATTTTTTACAACACCTAATGGCGTGAACGTGAGAAAGCAGAATATTAAAGACACAAGAAACATAAAAGGAAGCAACTTCCTCAACATTTCTAGCTTTATGCTTGCAATAAAAATCATACCAGAAAGCCCGATTAAAGCGCAAATTCCCTGTCTTTTTACCAAATATAAAGAATCGCCTCTGAATCGAGCAGCGGAATAATCAGCTGAGCAAACATAAAGAGTTACAAGCCCTAAGCCTAAGAGCAGAATAATAGAAACAATTACTCCAGTATCGCTTTTATTATACTGAATAAGAGGCTTTTCAGGCGAGAATTTAAACTTAAACATTCATCTATTTTCCTAATACTAATTTTGTCAAACGCTCTAAGCCCATACCTCTCGATGCTTTCAACAAAATTAAATCTCCTGCAGAAGCTATTTTTAAAATTATATCACAAATATTTTGCATTACAACATCATCTTTCCCATTGAAATACAAAATTTTCTTTGTTGTATTAGCTTCTTTTGCACATTTATAGCCACTTTCCATTTCAGTGCCTACAAAAATAAGTATGTCGGCAGTAGACGAAGCGGCTTGTTTTCCAATCAAAGCATGTTCTGCATTTGAATCTTTGCCTAATTCTAGCATATCGCCGAGCACAAATATTTTCTTGCCATCATATTTCACTAACGAGCAAAAATCAATAGCTTTTTCCATAGAATCAGGATTAGCATTGTAACAATCTTGTATTATCGTGTATTTTTCGCGAAGAACTTCACATCTTCCAAAGATAGACTTCATCGCTTCAACACCTTTCTTTATTTCAAGAGGCGATAAGCCAAGAGAAAGAGCAACTTTTATAGCAGCGCACGCATTTCGATAGTTATACATACCAGGAATTCCTAATTTCATAGAAACTCCGTCTACTCTAAACTGAATGCCCTCAAGTCCTAAATCTTTTTCAAATACGATTGAAGCATCATCATCACTGCCATAGTAGATAATACTTCCCTTTACACCTTCAGAAAGAAAGGTGCAAAAGTCATCGTTTTTTGGTATATATGCAAAGCTGTTGGAATCAAATTGCGAGAATATTTTTTTCTTTTCAGATGCAATATTCTCTCTGCTTCCCAGTATTCCGATATGCGCCGTGCCAATATTCGTAATCACCGCATATTTTGGGCGCAATACTCGGGAAAGCTCTCCAATCTCATCAACTCTGTTCATTCCCATTTCAAACACGCCGACTTCGTGTTCTTTACGGATATTAAACACAGAAAGAGGCAATCCCGTTTCAGAGTTTAAATTTCCCTCATTTGCGATGACAGCATATTTTTGAGATAGTATCGAAACAAGGATTTCTTTTGTTGTGGTCTTTCCGCTCGAACCTGTAACACCTATTTTTATCAGTTTCGGAAAACTGTCAACATACATAGCAGCAGCTCTTTGCAGCGCATACAAATTATTTTCTGTTACCACAAAAGCAACATTCTTATGCAAAGAAGCCATTTCAACATATTTTGCTTTTGCACTGTTGTATTCATTTTTTTCAATAAACACAACAGTTGCGCCTTTTTCAATCGCAGCAGAAATATAAATATGCCCATTCTGATTTTCACCAATTAAAGGCACAAAAAGAGAGCCTTCTTTTACCTTTCGGCTATCAGTTGCAACAGATGAAAAACAACCATAGCTATCGCTTGTATCATCTGTTGCGCCCAAACATATCCCTGAAACAGCTTTCAATACATCAGACAGAGTAAGCAGGCTTATCATTTCTTTGAGTCCTTGACATCAATACGGATTATTTCACTGCTCACAGCTCTTCTCATTCCAAGATTCTCAACAGCAATCTTTTCAATTCTATCAGAACTAGACAAAATACTGATACTTGTAATCAGTTTTTTATTCTGTTCTACCAAATCTTTTTGTTTTTTCTCTAAGCTGATAACCTCTTGTTCCAGCTTAGTGTACTTACGGGCTTGCATACTATCAATAGCCAAAAGACCAGGGATAGACAAGGCAAGCAAACAAGCAAGAAGTTTTTGCTTCAACTGCATAAAAACATCAGTACTCATAAAATCGCTTCCTTAGTACCCTTCTCCAGCAATACCAAGCAAATTCCTTTCGCTTGCGTCGCGCAATTTACGAATTACTCGCAATTTCGCACTACGGGATGGGGAGTTATAGTTTATTTCAGTCTGTGAGGGGAGCACAGGCTTTCTGTTTATCAAAGAACAACATGGACAGCCGCCGCAGACACATTTGGGGAACTCTGGGGGGCAAACACATTGTTTTTCCAAATTACGAAAATAGTTTTTAACTATTCTATCTTCCAAGCTATGAAAAGTTATCACTCCCATTTTGCCGCCAACATTCAACACATCAAACGCTGATTGCAACGCCTCTGGAAGTCTTTTTAGTTCACTATTCACAGCGATTCTAAGGGCTTGAAACGTTCTTGTCGCTGGGTGTATACCTCCGTGTCGATACTGAGCAGGAACTGCGCTGTAGATAATATCTGCAAGAGCTTTTGAAGAGTCAATTTGATTTGCACTTCTTGCTTTTACAATAGCTTTTGCAATCTGCCTACTATAGCGTTCTTCTCCATACAAATAGATTAAATCAGCTATTTGCTTTTCAGTATATGTATTAACAATATCGCTTGCAGACAATCCGTTGTCCGCATTTAATCGCATATCAAGAGCTTCATCATATCGAAACGAAAACCCTCGTTTGCTCTCTTCATAATGATACACAGAAATACCGAGGTCAAATAAAATAATATCTGGCTTCTTTTCATTTTCTGGATATGATTTATAAAAGTCATTAAACCACGTATTGTAGAAATGTACTCTATCACCAAACCGAGCTAATCTGATTTTTGCTTTTTGTTGAATGGAAGCATCTCTATCAAGTCCGATAACCGTTAGTGTAGGATACTTTTCAAGAAACGCATTTGTGTGTCCGCCTTCTCCCAAAGTGGAATCCACCATTAACGCATTACTTTCAAACGGTTCTCCGACAGGACTTAAAAGAGTCAAACATTCTTGCAATAAAACAGGAGTGTGGACGATATTCACTTTTACCACCAAATCATTCATTTCTGCAATAGCATAATAAATATCAGCACAAAAATCGATAGCAGATTTATAAATTTACTTCTTATTAAATTTATCGTACGTTATTTGTCTATTGCGTATTGTAAATATTGCCATATTTTTTAATTTTCTTCTATATATGTCAGCAACTTTTATTGCATAAAAAATAAAAAAGACCCTGCACGATTGATACAGGGTCTTTGAAGTACCATTACAAAGTCAAATGATAATTAGATTACCAGTTGTCTTTTGGGTCGTCCTCATCACGATTTTCCAAATCATAGAGGTCTGTAACAGCACGCATATCATCAAGATACATATAGTATGAACCGCGAGCAGCCATTGGGTCGCAGTCTACACGGAAGCCGAGGATGCGAACACCTGGGCGGTCTCCGTTATATGCACTTGTCTGAATAATTCCGTGTACTCCATCTGGAGTCGGAGGAATTGCAACAGTGAGCTTCTTCCAACCACTGAAAGCAAGGTTTCCAACATAAAGCTCGAAGTTGTTTCCGAAATAATCCTGAAGGAGCAAGTTCAAAGTGTGGTTCTGGTTACGACCAGCTACCCAAACAGAAACAGTCTTTGTTACACCTTCGATTGGAATCGGGCGCAATGACTTGATATAGAATGAGTTGATACCGCGCTTGAAGAACTCAACCTTCAAACCTAAAACTTTAGTATCCTGAGCTTCCTTGTTATCCTCGTCATTCAACGGCTCTTTTTCATCTGGAGCACCGTCAAAAAGACGACCTGTGATAACACCATAATCTGGAGAGATATGAACAGCCCATGAGCCTTCTCTCTCAAAGCGTTCTACAGAAACTTCACGAAGAGCCTGACGAGCTGATTCATTTCCAATGATAGATGGGTCTGGGTCACTCAAGCTCGACGCTTCTCTAGGAGAGCTTGTCTGACTCTCTTCCTGCGCAATTAACGCGCCAGCTGCAAGGAATGCAAGTGCAAGAAATGCTATCTTTTTCATTATTTACCTTCCTCTGATGTATTCTCTGATGTGTTGTCTGAACTCTCATCGAAGCTGAATCGGTTCAAATCAAATCCATCGTAAATATCTGCTAATACATGTGTTGTATACTGAAGCTGGTCAAAGAATACGTTGAAATCATCTACATATTCATCAGGGTCTGTACGGATTCTAAATCCAACAAACTTCATAGAAGTTGGAGCTGTGCGAAGACGAGCTGACTGATGAATTGTTTTTGGAATATTTACAACAACATTCTTCCATCCACTAAAGTTTAACTGACAAACAGGAAGTACATGTACAACACCATATACATCACGAACCATCATTTCGAGTTTGTACTTATAGTTTGCACCCCAAACCCAAAAATCAACATGGTCTACAAGTCCCTTAAAAGAGTATTCATAACTCTTTTCCTCGCCGTTCTCATCAGCTTTTACTGGATAAATCTCGAACCAGTTTTCACCTTTGCGATTGAAGCTAATATTTACACCAAGTACTTTTGCTGGCTCTTCTTTTTCATAGATAGCGCGCAAAGCATTTGGAATAGCTTCAACATACTGCTGCTTTGGGAAACCTTCTGCAACAAAACGACTTGCTTGAACCTTCCAAGCAAACTCTTCTTTCTCAGTATCAAAATCATCGATACTGATTGTTTCTACGCTTTTCACATTTGGCTGAGCAAACGCGGGAACGCAGAACGCAAGCACGAGAGCAAGACTCACTGAGAACACTACGCCCTTTTTCATTCAAAACTCCTTGAACCTGTCGCACTATTAGTGCTCGTTAACATACTCTATAAGTTATCGGCATAAATAGCTTACAATGTAATATCATCTATAATTATATTTGCTCAATCAATCTTTGTCAAACTCTTTTGCAAATTTTTCTTATCATTACTTGATTTTCTTATTTTAACAGTGTAGCATTATATCTAACTTCTATATTATAGGGGAATAACTATGGTTAGTTACAAAGAGCTAGGTCTTGTAAACACAAAAGATTTGTTTGCAAAAGCTATCAACGGCGGATACGCAGTTCCTGCGTATAATTTCAACAACATGGAGCAGCTTCAGGCTATCATTCAGGCTTGTGTAGAAACAAAGTCTCCTGTTATCCTTCAGGTTTCTGCTGGTGCGAGAAAGTACGCAAACAAGAACCTTTTGAAGAATATGGCAAAAGGTGCTGTCGAGTATGCACACGAACTCGGCTATGATATTCCTATCGTATTGCACCTTGACCACGGTAGCTCATTCGAGCTTTGCAAGGATTGTATCGACTCAGGTTTCTCTTCTGTAATGATTGACGGCTCATCTCTTCCTTACGATGAGAACGTTGCTCTTACAAAGCAGGTATGTGAATATGCACACTCTCGCCCAGATTACGTTACTGTAGAAGGCGAGCTCGGCGTTCTTGCAGGCGTTGAAGATGAAGTTTCTGCTGCGGAGAGCCACTACACAAAGCCAGAAGAAGTTGAAGACTTCGTTTCAAAGACAGGGGTTGACTCACTTGCAATCTCTATCGGAACAAGCCACGGTCGCTGCAAGTTCACTCCAGAGCAGTGCACACGCAATGCAGACGGTATTTTAGTTCCGCCGCCATTGGCATTCGACGTTCTTGAAGCGATTGAGAAAAAGCTTCCTGGATTCCCGATTGTTCTTCACGGCTCATCATCAATCCCGATTGAGTATGTAAAGCAGATTGAGCAGTACGGCGGAAAAGTGCCTGATTCTGTTGGTATTCCAGAAGAACAGCTCAGAAAGGCTGCAAAGTCTGCTGTTTGCAAAATCAACATCGACTCAGACGGACGCATGGCAATGACAGCTGCTGTTCGCAAAGTTTTCGCAGAGCAGCCTTCAGAGTTCGACCCACGCAAGTACTTAGGACCTGCACGCGACGAGCTCAAGAAGATGTATATGCACAAGAACATTGAAGTCTTAGGTTCTGCAAACAAGGCATAACAATAAAAGACTTTTTTGTTCACTAAATAAAAAGGGCTAGTTGATACGAAATGCAATGCGCAAAGTAATACAACTAGCTTTTTTATTGCTTTCAAAGCTTTCTCTCGTTCTAGCATAACGACATGCCCGCATCCTGTGCACTTTAATTTAAAGTCAACTCCCACTCTGGTAATTTCCCAGGTTTTACTGCCACAAGGGTGATTTTTTTTTGTTTCTACGATATCTCCTACTGCATATTCATTCATATTATTTTCTCCCGTTTGTTCAAATTACGATGCAGATTCTTCAAGATTGGTCTTGCTTTTCGTTGTTTTAGTCGTTCTCTTGATTGCTTTCTTTACCTCATTTAATACTAATTCTGGTTCTTGCGCTTTTTCTACTGTCTCACGAGTAATTTTACATTCCACAATGTTTTTATTCGTTGGAATGTCAAACATCACATCTCTCATGGTTTCTTCTAAAATGGATCTTAATCCTCTTGCTCCTGTCTTTCTTTCAATTGCTTTATTTACAATTGCTTCTAGAGCATCATCATCAAATTCCAATTTAACACCGTCTAAAGCAAATAATTTTTGATACTGTTTGATTAATGCATTCTTTGGTTTTGTTAAAATTTCAATATAAGCTTCCTTCGACAATGGTTGCACCGTTGTCACTACTGGAAGTCTTCCAATAAATTCAGGTATCAAACCAAATTTCAATAAATCTTCCGGCTGCAATTTTTTAA
>CALDID010000152.1 GCA_937901865.1 uncultured Treponema sp. | reverse complement strand
AAACTTTTTCTCGCACTCGCGAGCATTCTTGCAAATGCACTCCCCATTGCATCAATGCTTAGTTTAGATAAATTTCCATTTATATTTGCCGTTGCACTGTTTCTCCTGGGAATTGCATGTGCAGTGTTAGGAATACGGCTTGCCTTACCCGTCATGAGACGCGAAAAAATGGAGAACAAGGAAACAGCGTGGGCTCAGTTAGGCTTCATCGCTTCTGCGGGTAGTTTTGGTTTTCATATTTTCCTTTTTTTCGCACTTGTGTTTGTATATTCTATTTGCCAAATACCATTTTGAAATCGCTATGGAAAAGGGGGCGAATTGAGAGCTTTCGACACATTGCAAGAAAAACACTTGGTGAAAGTTCAGGAGGAATAACATGCTGAATCATACGGGAACGAAAACATTGGAAACGGAGCGACTTATCCTGCGCCAGTTCAAAATGGAAGATGCGGGCGAAAAATGAAAATCGTAATCAGAGCTGATGACTGCACGGAAGTGTGGGACGGCATTCTCTATAAAAAACTTTCTCATTTTCCCGATATAACCGACTGGGAACTGAAAACGCTGATTGATTTTGTGCGCTACGAAAAAATGTACGGCCGCGACACCCGCTTTGTGTGCCACACCACGTCCGCAGAGAACGCCGCAAAAATCTTTGCATGCGGCTCGCTCAAATCTGCGGTAAGGGCGCGGAATCTTAGCGCAAGCGTTTTACAGAAAGAAGCGCGGAATGCAGCGAACGATCCCGAGGATTATTTTGAATACGTGATGTTCGCCTGGGGAAACTGTCAGGCGGGCGGCCGGCTTGTTACGGAGCGGGCGTTAAAGCGATTTCCTGGCGAAAAAGACCTTTCCAGCCCTGCGTTTGTTCCGGGAGTGCGCTTTTATTTTGACTATGAGACGCTGATTCATCATCCTAATGCCGTGCAAGACGGAGTGCTTCCTGTAAAAGTAAAGAACGAGGTGGTTCTGAACGATTACGTAAAAGCCATCATCATTCCCGAAAACCACCGTGCCTCGCTTGAACAGCTTGTGCCGCAAAACCTACGAGAGCGCACGTTTTACCTTACGAACGACACCGCCGACATCTGGGCATGGAGCGAAAAGGTGATGTGTTTTGTGGAAAAATTGTAAACTAGAGTTAATGAACGGAATAGGCTGATGTAAAAAAGGAAGCCTGAAATTATTGAATTTTGAGCATTTATCAAAGTGTTATTTTTTACTCATAACCATTTATTATGTTGGCAAGATAAATTGTCGATATTATATTTTTATTGTAATGACGATAAAATAACATCGACTCCTGAGGTGAAACTTGAAATTATCAGATTACGCGGAGGTTCGGACGGGGTTAATCCTTTCGCGAAAACTTGCGCGTGAAAAAACAGAAAACCGATATCCTCTCTTGAATCTAAAATCTTTCAACGATGATGCAACGCTGAATATGCGGACGCTTGATGTCTTTGATGCAAAAGAGCCTCTGAATCCCGAATACCTGACGCACAAGGGCGACATCATTGTGCGTACGAGTAGCCCATATACGGCAATTCTGATTGACGAGCAAACTTCGGGCATGGTCGTTTCGTCAAACTTTGTCATCATCAGGTGCAAGCGGAAAAAAATCCTTCCAGAATATCTTTTCTGGTATCTGAACACGGCGGAAATCAAAAAGGACATTTTTGTGAACAGCGCGGGCAACATGCTTGCGGCGATAAAACCGCAGTATTTTTGCGACATGGAGCTTTTTTTGCCGAGTTTGGAGCAACAGCGGCGAATTGCGGATTTCAACCTTGCGGCGCGGAAGGAGCTTGCGTTGCTGAACCGGCTGAGGGAAGAGAAAGAAAAGTTTTATCAAGCTTGCTTGGAAAGAATGCAGCGAAAGGTGGAAAAAGAGAATTGCCACACGGATTCGGAAAATCTAACGATTTTCCAGTGGGAACATGCGGATTTTGCGTTAGCAAAATCGAATCCGCGTGGCAATATTGAGGGGAGGCGAGTGAAATGATACTGCCAGATGGATGGAAAGAAGAGCAGCTGGGAAATTTGCTCGATTTTAAGAATGGGTTGAATTTTTCGCAAAATCCGAATGGAAAACGGTTGAGTTTTCTTGGCGTTGGCAATTTTAAAAATAAAAAGATAATCCGTGATGTTTCGGAACTTGATGAAATCTGTCTGGCAGATTTTCCAGATGATGATTATTTATTGAAAAAAGATGATTTGGTTTTTGTGCGTTCCAACGGAAGCAAGGAATTGGTCGGGCGTTGCGTTATAATCGGTGAAGATTTTGACCATGCGACTTACAGCGGTTTTTGTATTCGCGGGCGACTGAAATCTGAGACGACAACAGCGTATTACATAGAGAACTTGATTGATGCGGGATTCTTGCGACAAAAATTAAAAAAGGATGCGCGTGGTTCCAATATTTCAAATTTGAATCAAGAAATTTTGGGTGATTTATTGCTTCCGTTTCCCCCGCTTGCCGAGCAGAAAAAGATTGCGGAGGTTCTTTCTGCGTGGGACAAGGCGATTGAGCTGACCGAAAAACTGGTTGCGGAAAAAGAGCTGGCATATTCTTTTTATGTTAAAAAGCTGATAGAAGAACCTTCTAAGCAAAAAGTATGGAATGAAGTAAAACTGAATGATATTTTACGCGAAGGTGAGAAAATCCCTGTAGAAGATACGAGTTTATATAAAAAAATCACTGTGAAACTGCACAAAGGCGGACTGGACTTTTTTGAGACTGATAGAAAAATGTCTGATACGCGCCCATTTTATAAGCGTCATACTGGCGAACTGATTATTGGAAAGCAAAATTATTTTAATGGCAGCATTGCGCTTGTTTCTTCTCAATTTGATAATTGCATTTGTTCCAATGCAATTATGAGTTTCAGCATATCAAAAAAGGTGAATGGTTATTTCGTATGTGAAGCGCTCTCATCAAACAGTTATTTGAAACATCATGAGGCTTTTGCAAATGGCACAGGACAAAAAGAGTTGTCTGAATCAGAATTTCTAAATTTTACGGTTTACCTTCCATCTCTTTCCGAACAAGAGAAAATCGCCTCATTCCTCGCCTGCGCAAAAAAAGAAATCACTTTGCTTCGTTCCCTTGCGACGGAATATCGAAAGCAAAAGCAATGGCTCATGCAAAAACTGCTCACTGGAGAAATGCGTGTGACGGTTTGAATGT
>CALDID010000151.1 GCA_937901865.1 uncultured Treponema sp. | reverse complement strand
TGTGGTTGTACGTTTCAAATTTAGAGCGGAATAATCCGAATAAAAATTTTGTTCTGATAAAATATTCTTCAGGATCTATCTTGGAATGATATAGTGTTAAACCACAAATTCTAATATGTTTTTCTCTTGGCATTTCTTTTATTGTTAAAAAACTCATAACTTCTCCAAAATTGTATTACTGCACATATTTTCATTATTATTATCTTTTATGACAATTTCGTTTATTAAATTGTTATTTATAAAAGGCAGTTTGTTTATTGAAAAACCGGCTGTAACATAGTTAATGTCCATATCTCTAAATAAATGTCTGTCTTTAAATTTAGTATATATTACATCCATCGGAACATTTGTTTGCAGCAAAAATTCGGTAAAGCCACTTCTCAATGATATAATTCTTTTTGCTTTTTGAGCAAGTGCAAATGCTTCTGAGTAAGTTAAATAACAACTTTTAAAATTCTCAAATTCAGGTATGTTGTTTACTATGTTGATAAATACATCATACCCCTTATCTTGAAAGCCTTTTATTAATTTAATCCAAAATGAATTATCCAAAAGTTCACAAGATGCAGCTTCAGGAGATAAAAATATAAAATTATTCAAATTTAAATCTATTTTTTTTATTTTTTTCAGCATTCTGTTTTTGCTTGCGTTTGGAACGGTTATATGTTTTAGTTCAATTTCTTCCGGTTTTATATCAAATTGTTCCATAATGAAATCGAAATAATGTTTTGAATTAATTGGATTTGTTTTTATTATGTGTTCAACGTTTGCAAAATAATTTTGCGGAAAAACAGTAAAAAATCTATAGTTTTTTGCGGTGAAAGTTTTACTTTCAATTTTTCTGTAAAAATGAGGAATATATACACAAGAAACTTCAGGATGAATCATTTTTACAAGTTCTGTGTGGTATTTTTTAGTGGCAATAAAAAGCGGATTCTTGCTGCCGTTTTTCTTTCTTAAAACATCAAAAATGTATGTTAAAAATAAATATATTTCTCCGCTATTTGCATTCAAAATATAAATGTCATCATTTTCAGGAGAAAAATATTGAAAATATTTTTTAATAAATATTTTTTGTAGGGATGTTTCTTTATATTTTAACTTCCACAAATACCAACTGATTTTTTCAGGTTCATCAATTCTTTTGATTAAAGGGATACCTAAAACTTTGATATTTTTTTCTGTTCTGTATCCGTCTTTATCTGCGATTTTACAAGTTGAAATTAAACCATATAAAAATTTTTGTGTACGCATAGTTGTTTTGTAATCGGTAACTTTTTTGTACAAAGTAATGCCAAAAATTTTTAAAATGCTGGTATTATTATCTCTGTTATATTCGCAAAGTTTCATCATATTACAATTCCTCATTTATATGATACGCAAGTGAAATCTTTGCATCTCGTTTTTTATTTACGGCAACTGCAGTTTTTAATCCGCTGGGTTTTTCATCATTGATTAATATTCTTTCGCCCATAGGCATATCAGTCAGAAGATAATCATATCTGATATTATTGTCTTTTAAAAACCTTTTTAAATTTTCCATATGTTCATTCGTTCTGGCTGTTAACAAAACAATTTTATCATTTTTATCAATTGTATAAAAAAACTCTTTTACACCTTCTAACAAAGTATCATAACCGTCAATTTTATATCCGTTATGCTTAACAATTGTTCCATCTACATCGATAATCCAAGTATGCTCTAAAGAAGATAGTTCCAGCAATTATAAAACCTCCCCTAATTTTACAATACCGTTGTAAAAAGCTCCGCAAATTGAATCATAATCTTCCCAAGCGTATGTTGTTAAAGAAAGCCATATTATTGCATGTAATAGTCGAATTTTGTATTTGTTTACTTCCGGCAGACAATTAAAGAAGTATTCTTCCATATCTGACCAATTGTTGGATTCAATTGATAATTCCACATCTTTTTCTTTTATGTTCAATGTGAATTTTTTTCTGTTAAATTGGTCGTAATCACCTTTTAAGGAATAATACAATTTAGCCCAATCGTAATCAACATCTCCATAAAATTTTGTTTTACCAAAATATCCTCTCGGGTCAATTAATACAGCTTTCATGTTGAACGTATCAAACATCAAATTTGAAAATGTGCAATCACCGTGAATGAGTTGGAATGCTTTTGGATAAACATTTGCCTCGCTGCCATCCTTTTTTACTCTGTATGTATAGGCTTTTTTGAGTTCTCCAGTCCCGCTGTTTAAGTCAAGGTCAGAACTTTGTAAAGCAGTTTTTACAGCTTTCAAAGCAGCGCAGACTTGAGCTTGACGACATCAAAACGCGCTTTGCATACCGCGAGAAAATCCTGCACTATTCGGATAAGCCCTTGCGCGGTATACTGGAATTGCACGAGCCTGCGCCGTATTTCGGCGTGGACATACCGACAGCATGATATGCGTGTCCGTTGCGAGGAAAGCTGTTTTCGGGTAGTATCACGCTATGGCAATCGAAGACGAGTTTTTTGCAGCAATGGATGCACGCGACGCGGCTGACGACACTGACGGCACTGACAGCGCCGCCCCCGCGCCCGCAATCCCGGAGCAGATACAGCACTACCTTTCCGTGCTGAACGAAGAGCAGTACGCCGCCGTGGTGCACGAGGGAAGCCCGCTTTTGATTCTGGCGGGGGCGGGGAGCGGAAAGACGCGCGTGATTACGACCAAGATTGCCTACCTCATCGGCGAGAAGGGCGTGAATCCGTATTCGATTTTGGCTGTCACTTTCACGAAAAAGGCGGCGAGCGAGATGCACGAGCGGGCGATTGCGCTTGAAGAGCGGGCGGCTTACTCGCAAATCAAGACTTTCCACTCGTTCGGGGCGTGGTTTTTGCGCGTTTATGCCGAGGACGCGGGCGTTGACCCAAATTTTACCGTGTATGATGCTGACGATGTGGTTTCGCTC
>CALDID010000150.1 GCA_937901865.1 uncultured Treponema sp. | reverse complement strand
TGATGAAAGTAAAATGCATATCTAGCTGGTTTGCTAAATCCATTTGACTCAATTTTTTGTCTTTGCGAATACGCTTTAGATTATATCCAAATAAGTCTTTTATATCTTTCTCAGTCATATAAGTCTCTTGGACTAAATTTTATACTAATAGCTTGACTTTTATGCAAAAGACTGTTAGTATTTTATTTAGTCTAATAGACTAAATAAAAAGGAATGGCGAATGGTTCAATATGCGTTTCTTGTAGGCACAGCTCCTCAAGATTACCGTCAAAAACGGTTAGTACATTTCTACAACAATCTCAAAAGCGAATACACTTTTTCAGAAAGGGATATTTATATCTTTCCGAATGGGGTAGATGAGATTTTGCTAGAGTATGCGCTGACAAATGCAATTGAGCAAAATAGTAATGGAACAAGTGGGAGTGTCTCAAGGATTTTTCTCTATATATGTGCTTTGTCGCAGGATTGCATAAAAGATGATTGTATTACACTCGGCAATGACGAAATCAGGAAATCGGTGATTGCGCATTATGCGGCTGTGGCGGAGAAGGTCGGCGCAGAAATGCAGGTGGTGTATGACGCGGACGGCGAGTTGATTGCAGAAGAGAGCTTGGGCTGGGAGAGAATAGAGGCATGAGCGATACACGGCGAATTGCGAAAAATACACTTATGCTCTATTTTCGCCAGATACTCATTATGCTGGTGTCGCTCTACACCGTGCGCGTGGTGCTGAATGTGCTGGGCGCGGAGGATTACGGCATTTACAACGTGGTTGCGGGCGTGGTTACGATGTTCGGCTTTTTGTCGGGTGCAATGGCGACGGCGAGTCAGCGATATTTTTCTTATGACCTGGGAAAAGGGAACGTAGAACATCTTAAAACGACATTTTCGGTTACATTTCAGATTTATGTTTTGCTTGGGCTTGTTATTGTGATTTTAGCAGAATCTGTCGGGGTGTGGTTCGTGAATCATAGGCTCGTGATACCGATGGAGCGAATGTCTGCTGCGAACTGGATTTTTCAGGCAGCGATTGTGTCATTTTTGCTTACGCTGATTACAACTCCGTATATGGCGTGTATCATTGCGCACGAAAATATGAACGTGTATGCCTATGTCAGCATTGTTGAAGTTGCGTTGAAATTGGGAATCGTCTTTTTATTGCGTGTTTTGCCGTATGATAAATTGATTGTGTACGGCGTGTTGCTTGCGTTTGTGGCGTTGGTTAATACGTCGATATATCGATTCTATTGCAGGAAGCATTACGCAGAATGTCGCTTTGTGTTTGTGAAAGACAGAGCATTATTCAAAGAGATTGTAAGTTACAGCGGCTGGAATTTGTTTGGTGCGGCTGTTGGTGTGGTAAAAAATCAGATAATAAACATTCTTCTTAATATAAACTTCGGCGCGGTTGTAAATGCTGCTCGTGGAATTGCAAGTCAGGTAAATAGTGCGGTAGTTAGTTTCAGCCAGAACTTTTCGACTGCACTTCGACCGCAGATTATAAAGAACTATGCTGCAGGGCAAAAGAGCGAAACAATGAACCTTGTTTTCAGAGGTTGTAAGTTTACTTTTTATCTGATGTATCTTTTTGCTTTGCCTTTGTGTCTTGAGATGAAAGCAATACTGAATCTGTGGCTCAAAAATCCGCCAGAATATGCCCTTACTTTTACACAGCTGGCTTTGATTGATGCGGTGGTAGATTCAATCAGCTATCCCCTAATGACGCTGGCGCAAGCAACAGGAAAAATAAAACTGTATCAGGGAGTAGTGGGCGGAATATTGCTGTGCAATCTTCCTGTAGCTTATATTGTGCTGAAACTTGGTGCGCCTGCTTATGCTGTGATGGTTGTGGCGATTTGTATAACATTTTTAGCGTTTGTTGTACGCTTGGCGATTATAAAGCACCTTGCAGGCTTTTTAATAACAGATTTTATACTGAGAGCGGTCTTGCCGTGTGCCGCCGTTGCGCTGTTTTCTGCTCTTTTGCCGGTTGTTTTTTCAGTGTATTTTGCAGAAAGTTTTGTGCGATTGTGTCTTACGACTTTTATTTCACTTTGTTCTACGGCTCTTTGTGTTTTGTTCATAGGAATGAATCGGATAGAAAGAATTGCTGTTGTTGCTTCGGTAAAAAGCAAGTTGAGAGGTGCAAAATGAGAATTGAAAATCTGTCTGAAAGCGGAGCTTTCGCTTGCACAGCCTGTCATGCCTGTTTCTCGATTTGCCCAAAGTCTGCGATTGAGATGGGCGCAAATAACGAAGGCTTTTTGTACCCGAAAATAGACGGCGAAAAGTGCATAAAGTGCGGTTTGTGCGAGAAAGTTTGTCCTGCCCTAAAGCCAATCAAGAAAGAATGTGAAGACACAAAGGCTTATGCTGCAATAAATAAGAATGAAGCGATTAGACTTGATTCGTCTAGCGGCGGCATTTTTACGGCTCTTGCAGGAAAAGTGATTGAAGAGGGCGGCGTAGTATTTGGCGCAAAGTTTGCTTCTGATTTTTCAGTGGTTCACGGCTGGACAGAAAAAGGATTGATAGAGTTCCGCGGTTCAAAGTATTTGCAGAGTGTGATTGGAAACAGCTACAAAGACTGTAAAGCATTCTTAGATAGCGGACGCAAAGTGCTTTTCAGCGGTACGCCTTGTCAGATTCAAGGATTGAAGAAATATCTTGATAAGGAATATGAAAATCTTTTGGCAGTGGATTTTATCTGTCACGGTGTGCCGTCGCCTTTGCTTTGGCAAAAATATATAGATTACCGTGCCGAAAAAAGCCGCGCAAAGCGCGGAGAAATCGTGAAAACAGCTTTCAGACGGAAGGATGACGGCTGGAAGCTGTTTTCACTATCGTTCACATTCGCGAACGATAGTGAATACAGAGCCACACTGAATAAAGACCCATATATGCAGATTTTCTTAAAGGATATTGCGTTAAGAGAATCTTGCTACAACTGTTTTTCACGGGGTATTTCTCGCCCTAGCGATATAACTCTTGCAGACTTTTGGGGAGTTCAGAATGTGTTGCCAGAGATGGACGACGACAAAGGAACGAGTTTTGTTATTTCTCATTCTGATAAGGGCAAGAAATTGCTTTGTGAGTTGCAGAATTGTGAGCTAACAGAAATACCTGTTTCTGATGGCGCAAAATTCAATTCTGCGGCAGAAAGTTCCCCAAAGAAGCCAAAACAGAGAGATGTTTTCTATGCTGATTTAGAGAAATTACAGTTCAAGCAAATTGTAAAGAAATATGCGACAACTCCGCTTTGCCTTCGCGGGTACAGATTTGTTCGTCGTTGTGCAGTTAAAGGCGTGAAAGTCTTTATCGGAAAAGAAAACGCAATCAAATTGAAAAAGATGCTGGGGAAGTAGCCTCGGTAAACATATAGATAAGCCTGCGTTGCAGACTTTTAGCGCAAAAAAAAGCGCATTGTTCTTTGACATTTCTATTTTTAGGGAAGGATTTTTTACACTACAGTATATTGAATATTGTCAATTTGTAGTGTAAGATGATTTACACTACAGAATAATATTTTTCATGTTTTTGTAGTGTAAGGT
>CALDID010000149.1 GCA_937901865.1 uncultured Treponema sp. | reverse complement strand
TAAAGCCTGTGAGTTATGAGCTTTTGGATAAGTGGCAAGCGTGGCTTAGAATGGGCTGTTTAGCTTCAGAAATGGAGAGCGCGGCGTTGTTCATTGTGTCGCAATTCTTGCGTGTACGCTGTGGCTCAGTGTTTCTCGTTATGGCGAATCAAGAGCGCGCGGCAAAGGGCTTGGATAATCCTGTGGCGCACGATACAGACGCGGCAATCCGCACTGCGATAGAGGCAATTCGCATTTTAATCAAAGAAGACAAGGCAAAGGAAGGTAAATAATTATGGACGATAAGGAAGTTTTTCAGTACGTTGACCATACGCTCTTGAAGCAGAGCGCGACTTGGGCGGACATCAAGCAGATTTGCGATGACGCAATGGCATTCAACACTGCTTCTGTGTGTATTCCTCCGTGTTATGTAAAGAAAGCGGCGAAGTATATGCAGGGCAAAATCAAAGTCTGCACGGTTATCGGCTTTCCGAACGGAAATATGACGACGGCGGCAAAAGTCTTTGAAACACGCGACGCAATCAAGAACGGCGCGAGCGAAATCGATATGGTTATCAACATTGGTATGCTCAAGGCTGGTGAATACAATTATGTCTTGAACGAAATAAAGGCGATTAAGAAGGCTTGCGGTCGCAAAATCCTCAAAGTTATCATTGAAACGTGTCTGTTGACGGACGACGAAAAGAAAAAGATGTGCGACCTCGTGAATAAGAGCGGCGCGGATTTTATCAAGACAAGCACGGGCTTTTCTACCGCAGGCGCGACGTTCGACGATGTGAAGTTGATGAGAGAGTTCAGCGCAAAGAGCGTGCAAGTGAAAGCAGCGGGTGGCATTTCGTCGTTTGACGATGCAAAGAAGTTCTTGGAGCTGGGTGCAACTCGCTTGGGCACAAGTCGTATCGTGAAAATTGCAAAGGAGCAGGGCATAAAGGCATGAGTGTAGATTTGACGGGAATTCCCGTGAGTGAAATGATTGATAAAGCGTTCAAAATGCTTAAGCTTGCATACACGCCGTATTCTCATTGGAAGGTCGGCGCAGGGCTTTTGGACACTGACGGCAAAATCTGGGGCGGTTGCAACATCGAAAATGCTTCTTACGGCGTAACAAACTGCGCGGAACGCACGGCGTTTTTCAAAGCGGTAAGCGAAGGCGTAAAATCGTTTAAGGCGATTGCGATTGTGGGCGGTAGAGAAGGCAAGGTAGAAGATTTCTGCGCACCGTGCGGTGTGTGCCGTCAGGCGATGATGGAGTTTTGCGACCCAGAATCGTTTATCGTCATTGTGGCGAAGAACAAGACGGAATACACGGCGAAAACGCTCAAAGAGATTTTGCCCGACGGTTTTGGACCGAAATCACTCGCGGAGTAAAGGAGAATAGGTAATGGCTTCTACAGGAAAGTTCAAGAGAATATTTTGTATCGTAATGGATTCGCTCGGTATCGGCGAAGAGCCAGACGCGGCGGCATACAATGATGTGGGCAGCGACACGCTCGGTCATATCAGCGAGAGAATGGACAGCTTTGTCATTCCGAATTTGCAGAAAATCGGTATGGCGAACTTGAAAAAGCTCAAGCAAGTGCCGCCTGCAGAAAAGCCGCTCGGATATTACGCGGTTTTGCGGGAAAAGAGCGTCGGCAAAGACACAATGACGGGACACTGGGAGATGATGGGCTTGCACACGACGAAGCCGTTTGTTACGTTCACTGACACAGGCTTCCCTCCAGAGCTTATCGCCGAGCTTGAAAAGCGCACGGGACACAAAGTCATCGGCAACAAGAGCGCGAGCGGCACGGCAATCCTCGACGAGCTGGCAGAAGAGGAAATCGCGACGGGGCATATGATTGTCTACACGTCTGCGGACAGCGTTTTGCAGATTTGCGGCAACGAGGAAACGTTCGGGCTTGATGAGCTCTATCGTTGTTGCGAAATCGCGCGTGAAATCACGATGAAAGACGAATGGAAGGTTGGTCGCGTCATCGCTCGCCCGTATGTCGGCAAGAAAAAGGGCGAGTTCAAGCGCACGGCAAATCGCCACGACTACGCTGTGAAGCCGTTCGGAAAGACTGCGCTCAATGTGTTGAAAGACGCGGGCAAAGATATGATTTCCATCGGCAAAATCAACGACATTTTCGTCGGCGAGGGCGTTACGGAGGCAATTCACAGTGAATCTTCGGTGAACGGCATGGAGCAGACGATTGAAGTGGCGCAGCGCGATTTCGACGGGCTTTGTTTTGTGAACCTCGTGGACTTCGACGCATTGTGGGGACATCGCCGCAACGTTGAAGGCTATGCAAAGGAAATCGAGAAGTTTGACGTGAAGTTAGGCGAGCTGTTGAAGGTGTTGCGCGAAGATGATTTGCTGTTAATCACGGCAGACCACGGCAACGACCCGACATTCCACGGCACAGACCATACAAGAGAGAAAGTTCCGCTCTTGGCGTATTCACCGAGCTTCACGGGCAGCGGCGCGCTTGAGGAAACCGATACATTCGCGGTTATCGGCGCGACAATCCTCGACAATTTCGGCTTGAAGATGCCAGAAAACACTATCGGCTATTCAATCCTTGATAAATTGAATTAACCGCCTCGCCCGATTTTATCAAAAATAGCATAAAAAAGCCTGTTTCCTTTCGCGTGAGCAGGCTTTTTTGTTTATTCGTCGCGAGAAAAATTGTTGCTGGGAATGAGGGAAAATCGTGGCGTAAAGTTATTTGTGTTTTGCGCGGTGTATGCTATAGTGACTGGTGAACGGGGGCTCACAATGGGAATATATCTGAATCCGAGCAATGTGATTTTCAAGGGATTTGTGAAAAATCCGCTCTATGTAGACAAAACGATGATGATTCGCGAATTAAATCGCTTTATCGACATCGAAAACAAATACATCTGCATTTCGCGTCCGCGCCGCTTCGGCAAGACGATTGCAGGCAATATGATTGCGGCGTATTACTCTAAGGGGTGCGATTCGCGCGAGCTTTTTGCGTCGTATAAGATTGCGAAATTGCCCGATTTCGAGGAAAAGCGCAACAAATTCAATGTCATTCAAATCGATATGAACAGCGAGTTTCAGAACACGATAGACAAAGATACGTTGCTCCAGTTTTTGACCGAAAAAGTGCGGGACGAAATGCGAGAAAGTTTCCCGTCGATAGCATTGAAAGACAATTATTCTATCGCTGAATGTATGTTGCGCATTTATTCTGCGACGGGAGAACGATTTGTCGTTATTATCGACGAATACGACGTGTTGGTGCGAGAGCAGGTGAGCGAAAAGCTGTTTTCGGAGTATCTCGGCTTTTTGAACGGGCTTTTTAAAAGCAATACGCTTCGCCCTGCGATTGCACTCGCGTATCTCACAGGAATTTTGCCTGTAGTGCGCGACAAAGTGCAATCGAAGCTGAACAATTTTGAAGAATATACGATGATTGATGCTGACGAGCTTTCGGAATATGTCGGTTTCACAAGCGATGAGGTGAAATCGTTGTGCGAAAAATACGGCGTGGATTTTGCCGAGTGCAAGCGTTGGTACGACGGCTATAATTTGCGTGGATTTGAGATTTATAATCCCGAATCGGTCGTAAAATCGGTGCAGAAACGGGAGTTCTCGAATTATTGGAACAAGACTTCGAGCTATGAAGTTATCTCGGATAGGATTCGGCAGAATTTTGCAGGCACGAAAGACGACGTGATAAAAATGCTCTCTGGCGAAAGCGTCGATGTTGATGTGTATATGTATTTGAACACAATCAATAGATTTAGAAATAAAAATGATATTTTTACTTATTTGATTCATCTGGGATATTTGGCGTATGACCGCAAAGAGAAAATCTGTTATATTCCGAATAAAGAAGTGCGTGAAGAGTGGATTAGGGCACTTTCTATAATCGAAGAATACGAGGTTACGAACGAGATTATTCAGTCATCAAAGGAGTTGCTCGCCGAAACGCTCTGCAAAAACGCCGACGCGGTGGCAAAAGCACTCGATGTGAGTCATATTCACGTTACGTCGAACCGCAGTTACAACAACGAAGACGCGCTTCAATCGGCGATTTATCTTTCGTATATCTACGCGCTCAATAAATACACCGTTGTCAAAGAAATGACGGCGGGAAAGGGATTTGCTGACGTTGTTTTCATTCCGTTTGTGCCGAATATGCCTGCGATGATTATCGAGCTCAAGCGAAACGGGTCGGCGATGAGCTCGATAGAGCAAATCCGAGCGAAAAACTATTTCGATTCACTGTCTAACTATTCGGGCAATCTGCTTTTTGTTGGCATAAACTACGACGAAAACACGAAAACGCACGAATGTAAAATCGAAGAATTCGTGAAATAACGGCACAGCTTCTTTTTCAACCGAATACTAAAAAAGCCTGTTCCCATTTTCGCGGACAGGCTTTTTTATTGCTCAAGTTTTACTCTTGCACTCTTACAATCTCGACATTATCACGCGGATACCCATATTCAAAACCAAACGCCAGTTTGTCAACCTCGGTCTTTTTTCCTTTCAGCACGATTTTTTTGAGAAACCAACAAGCATTAAACGCATTCCTGTCGATAATCTCCACGCTCTCAGGTATTTCAATTTCGCTTAGATTGAGATTGTATGCAAACGCATTCTCCGCAATCCGCTTCACGCCGTTTACAATAGTCGGTTTTGCACAAGGCGGATTGAAAATCAGGCTTAGTCTGTCTTTCGTGTAAAGCGTGCTAGCAACAGAGCAAAAATAAGGATTTTCCGCGTCTACCGAAAGCGTCTTTAGAGCCTCACACTTGTAAAAAGAGCGCGCGGATATTTTTTCCACACTTTTTGGAATGAACACGCTTTTAAGCGAAGTGCAATAAGCGAAAGCGTGCGCATGAAGCTCTTTTATGCCGTCGCTTATACGGATTTTTCGGATTCTCCTGTCGCATTTTTTCAGGACATTGTTTTGCGCCGAGTAAAGATACACCGCCTTTATCCTCGTTGCCGCACTGTCAAACGTCTGTAGCTCATCAAAACTCGCTCCCGCTTTGACCTTTTGAACAATATCGCCCAAACTCTTCATCCACTCACTCGTCCACGCCGTCGAAAGAGCGATTTCAATCACCGTTCCGTCGTCGCGGTCAAAGCCGAGCCGTATTTTGCCGCTGCGCCTGTAGCAATAAAACGCGTCTTTCTCGACATCTGCAAAAAGATTATCAAAAACAGCATTTGCCACCGCACTTTGAACTTCTTGCTTCTTATGTTGCTTTGCCTTTTCAATATCCTCGTTTTCCATACTCTTTCTTTATCGGTTTTCCTGTTTTTTTATTTTTCTTGCAACAAAGATTCGATTTTGTCGAGGCGCGAAGAGAGCATTGCAAACCGCGGACGAAGAAAATTGTCGAGCATACCAAAGAGCTTCGTTGCTTCCACATCTTGCTTTTCACCGCCAAAAAGCGTGGCTGGGCTGACGTGAAGCGCATTTGCTATTTTTTCGATGAGAGGAGCGGAGGCGAATTGCGTGCCTGTTTCGATGATTGAAAGGTGTTTTTGTGATATATCTAGCTGACGCGATAACTGTTCTTGTGTCAATCCTGCTTCTTTTCTGTATTTTCGCACATTATTGCCGAACAAAACGGGAATAGAAGGGCTGCTTTGTGCTTCGATTTGGTCGCTCATAAAATAGAATTATGTCATTCTGCATTTGATTTTAGAACTTTTAATAAAGTAATAAATATACTTTTTAAGTAATATTTTTGCACCATTTTCTTGCTTTTTGGTATATGCGGGATTAAAATACTATGTAAGAACGTATATTTTATTACCGATGTGTTACAAAATATACAAATACTCTGTTAAACCTATTTTGCAAGGAGTAAACAATGAAAGCACGATTATTTTTTCTCATTGGGATTTTTTCATTTTTGACAGCTATGGCTTTCGCTGATGACCACCCCGAAATCGTAAAAATTTCGGTGGACGAGTTTATGGCGGAATACGCGAAACTAGAAGATATTGTTACTGCGATTCCCGTAAAGGAGAAAGAGGTTTCGGGAAGCAGGGCGGAACAAAAGGAAATCAAAAAAGCGAATAAAATCGCTGCCGCTAACTTGAAAATTCTCGAAACAATCGAGAAGTGGACGAGGGAAAATTTGGAGAAAGACCGCAATTCCAGTATGTATCCGAATTTGACTTGCGCGATTTCAAACACGGAAACAGGCGCGAAAGTCCTGTATATTGTCGTTTACGGCTCGAAAAAGGAAAATAAGGGATACTGGATTTTTGACGGTAAAGGCAATGTGTTCATTATGGTCAATAACGAGTTCGGAATGATAAGTTTTATGGAAGGTCCGCGCTTTGAAGAATTGACGGGAACGAAGTGGTATTATATCAAGAATACCAGCGAGATTGCGGCTGTGTCTGATAAAGGCGATATGAGGGCGGAATTGAAGAAAGATTCCGAGTGGAAGAAGGGATTTTTGCAGTTTACGAAAGAAATGGTGCAGTTCGGTAGCGCGCATTATTCCGTGATAACCGCACGGGAAAAGCAGGAAAAACTGAAATAGACAACAAAGAAAAACTGGTAGTGTTACGGAAAGTATGCTGATTTATGAGTTTATGTCATTCCTGTGTCGAGCTAAGGACACATACGGAAATACCATAAAGAAAAGCATACTTTCTGTAGCACTGCAAAAAGAGTGTGAGAATATGCTAGAAAAGCTCAAAGAAAAAGTGCGCAGAGCAAAGCAACAGCTGTTTTCTTTCGTTGCCGCCTCAAAAGAGCGCGTTTCAAAGTGCGTGCAATCGCGCAGTTTGTCGCTTCTTGATTTTTTGGCGAGCGTGCTTTTTCTTTCAGCGGTGGTTATTGCCGTCAAGCCAGAATTGCTTTCTCCCCTCGTGAATAATTCGATGGAAAAAATCCCGCGAGTTGCTCAAACGATAAACCGCGCAGGAAAATACTTTTTGCAAATCACGGTGAGAGAAAAAATCAGCGATTGGCGAATTGTAACCGTGCGAAACTGCTTTGTATTAGCATTTCTCGCCGTTTATGCGGGACTAAAAAGCGCAGTGATTGTCCATAGCGCACGCACGATACACAAAATTATGCCGTTTTTGCTCGTTTCGCTCTCGCTTGTTTCGTGCGCATTGATTGCGGATAAGTTTTTGCTGTTTATGCTTTTCACGCTGTTGCTCTTTGCCAGTTTTGAATATTCGATTGGGCTTTCGACAAAGAAAATCGCAAAAAAACTCTTGAAAATCCTCATCACCGAACTGCTTTTATATATAATCGCGCACCTTGCAGAAACAAAGACGTTCCGCGAGGGGCTTTATCTCGTCGCGCTCGGCATTGTACAAGCGTCGAAAAATCTGTTTTTCCCCGTGCAGCTGTGGTAGCGGGCTGTTTTCCCCGTTTCCGAAATCTGTTTTTCTCAAAACACGCGTGCAAAACGATTTTCCAGTTTCGGAAAAAGGAGGCGCACGCGTGCAAAACGTTTCTCCCGTATCGGAAAAAGACGGCGCAGCCTTGCAAGACGTTTCTCCCGTATCGGAAAAAGCAAATGCACGCTTGCAAGACGCTTCTCCCGTATCGGAAAAAGAAAATGCACGCTTGCAACGGCGATTTCCCGTTTTGGAGAAAGAAAAAGCAAAAAGAGGCTTGCCATTAGCGGCAAATAGAGTTATTTTATGTGCATAAAATACATCGGAGGCGTTTGTATGAATCAAATCGCAAAGGTAAACAACGGTATTCAGGTGGCGGAGTTTGCGCACTTGACGGAAAAGGTGGGAAAATGGGCGGAGGAATACCCGAAGGCGAAAGAGGACAGGTTTTGGGAAGCGATAAGCGCGAAGAATGCGGCGAAGACCGAAAAACTCGTTGTCGCAATCAACAAGACAAAGACGGTGTCGGGGCTGTCGGACGCGGACGCAGTGCGCGACGGGGTGATTAGCTCTCTGTTCAGTGCGCTGGAGGGCTATAAAAAGCTGCCGATTGCTGCAAAGGCGAAGAGTGCGGCGGCGGTGCTTTCGGTGGCGGATAAATATCGCGGCATTGCGCGGCTTGACCTGGCGAGCGAATCGACGCAGATAAAAAGCCTGCTCACCGACCTTAGCGCAGAGGCGATTGCAAGCGAAATCAAGAACCTCGACGGCGTGGCGGAGATTGTGGAGAGCCTGAAAGAAGCGGAGGCGAGCTTTGAGGAGGCGGAAAAGTCGCTTACTATCGGAAAAACTGAAGGGGGCGATACGGCGAGCGCAGTCAGAAAGGAGCTTTTGAGCGTGATGAATGACGAGCTTGTGCCGTATTTGAACGTGGCTGTTCGCTTGGACGAGGAAACGTATGGCGAGCTTGCAAAGAAAATCGCGCACGAAATCGCCGAGGCGAATAGCAAGGTCGTTTTGAGAGCGAAGAAGTAATTTTTTTCTAAGGAATTCTCAGCCTTTTTTCCCCTGTTGCTTTTGGGCGCAGGGGATTTTTATTGCGAGGGCGCGGGGGGCGTTGAACAGATGGAAAATTAACGCTATTATTAAGCTATGGTAGTATTGAACAGCAAACAGCGCAAGATTTTGGAACGCTATGCGCAAAGTATGAATGCAATGGTGCAAGTGGGTCAGGGCGGCTTATCTCCTGAAATCATCAATCACATTTTGTCGGTGATGAAGACAAATGAGCTTATCAAGGTCAAATTCAACGAATTCAAAGATGAAAAAGAAGAGCTTATGCGCTCTCTTGAAGAACAGACCGATATTACAGTAGTACGCATTATTGGAAACACTGCGATTTTGTACAAAGCGGCCGAGAAAAAAGATAAGCGAGTGTACGAAAAGGAACTTTCAAAGGCGCAATAATAATGACAAGTCTGACAACTCTGTGCTACATTGAAAAAGATGACAGCTACTTGATGCTTCATCGCGTTACGAAAAAAAACGACATCAATCACGATAAATGGATTGGAGTCGGCGGGCATTTTGAAGCAAACGAAAGCCCTGAAGAGTGCCTTTTGCGCGAAGTCAAAGAAGAAACGGGCTTAACGCTCAATTCTTGGCGTTTTCGCGGCATTGTTACGTTTGTCAGCGATAACACGGTGTGTGAATATATGTGCTTGTACACTGCGAGTTCCTTTTCGGGAAAGGAAATCACTTGCAACGAGGGAAAGTTGGAATGGGTGAAAAAGAGCGACATTGAAAATTTAGAGCTGTGGGAAGGCGACAAGATATTTTTGCGCCTTTTGGCTCAAGATTATCCGTTCTTTTCGCTCAAATTGGTCTACGAAAACGGCAGGCTTAAAACCGCAGTTCTTGACGGCAAAGTGCTGGAGGGAAAATAATATGGACGATTTGTTGAAAGCGCGAATTGAGAAAGTTCGCTTGGAAATGCAGAAGAAAAAGTTTGAAGCTCTCATCATTTCAGACCCGCAGAGCATTTGGTATCTGACGGGGGTGTGGAATAATCCGTATGAGAGATTTTACGCGCTCTATCTTGACAAGGACGGCGGAATAAAGCTCTTTGCGAACCGTCTTTTCAATGTGGGGCAGCCTGATGTGGAAGTGATTTGGCACAGCGATACGGACGACGCGGTGAAAATTGTTGCTTCTCACATCGCACATTCAGGCGTGATTGGCGTGGACAAGATTTTCCCTGCGCGCTTTTTGATTCCGCTGATGATTAGCGCGAAAGGGGCGAGGTTTGCGGTCGGCTCGTTCTGCGTGGACGAAGTGAGAGCGTGCAAAGACGCGCGAGAGCAGCAGCTGATGAAAGACGCATCTCGCATTAACGATATTTGCATACAAAAGGGCTTTGACTTTATCCGCGAGGGCGTAACTGAAAGACAGGTTGCAGAATACATCGGTCGCTGCTTTAGAGCGGAGGGCGCGGAATGCGAGAGCTTTGATACCATCGTTGCATTCGGCAAAAACGCCGCCGACCCTCATCACGAAAGCGATGACACCGTGATAAAAGCAGGCGATTGCGTCTTAATCGATATGGGCTGCAAGAAAAACGGCTATTGCTCGGATATGACGCGAACGAACTTCTTTAAAAGCGCGAGCGAAGAGTATATAAAAATCCACGAAATCGTGCGAAAAGCGAACGAGAGGGCTGAAAGCATTATAGGACCGGGCGTGAAGTTTTCCGACATTGACGCGGTGGCGAGGGACGTGATAAAAGAAGCGGGCTACGGGGAATATTTCACTCATCGCTTGGGGCATTTCATTGGGCAGAGCGAACACGAGGCTGGCGATGTGAGCGAGGCAAACAACTCATACACAAAAGAGGGAATGATTTTCTCTATTGAGCCAGGAATTTATCTTCCAAACAAAGTGGGCGTGCGCATTGAAGATTTGGTGTTGGTAACCTCAGGCGGCTGTCAGCGTCTTAATTTGGTGGATAAGCATTTCCGCATATTAGGCAGAGATTAAGGAAAAAGAGCTTTGTATACACGAGAAGTTTTAGAGCCGCCCCCATCTCTTATTCAAAACAAAAAGCCTGTGTTCGGCACGTTTCAAGGCGCACTCGGCAGGCTTGACATAAGAGGGATTTATATGCCGTTCGGCGTTGTGCCGCTCCCGCCTTTTATAACGAATATCCGCATAAAAAGCAAAATCTCGTTTAACTTCGTTATCGGGGATTTTATCGGAACGGTAGAAGTGAACGATATAAAGGTGTTAGCGTATACCGATGTGGTGTTTTGGGACAAAAAGACGGGCAAACGCTTTTCTTATCGCCACATAATGCGCCCTCGCCGCAGGCTTATTCCGCACGAACTGCGCGCATTTATCTGCACAAGCCATCATCGTGTGCGCTATATCCGCATTAGCTGGGACAGAGATAAAAACAGGATTTCGCTTTTGTTCAGTATGAAAGGCGATACGGCGCGTCCTGATTGTAATTGCGCTCTCATCTCACATTTTTCAAGCGATGTGCTAGGCGATGCGATTCACGTTGTGCCTTATCCGTCTATGCGTCGCTGTTCTGCTTCTTATCAGCTCGCATTTGCTTTGCACGGCTCTTTATCTCTTGCCCCTCCTGGTCAAGAGATAAAAACAATGCCCGATTCTGACGGCTTGGGATTTATCGATTTAAGACGGACGTATCTTTTGTTCCGCTCGCGTGATGAGTTCGTAACAGGTATGGGAATTGTGAAAGATAAGAAGATTGCGTTTAGAATCGAAACATCTTCTAACGACACGGTGAATGCAGATAAATACAATGCAAATGCGCTGTTTGTCGATGGCGAGATGACACCGCTTCCTCCGATAAGAATAACGCATCCTCACGGGCTTCGGGGCAGATGGAATATCCAGGATACCGATGGAATGGTGGATTTGGTATTTACGCCGATAAGCGATATTGCTCGTACACTAAGCGTGTTTCTTTTCCGCGCTCGCTATAACATAATATACGGCACGTTTGAAGGAGCTGTATTGACAAAAGACGGGGAGAAAATATCTTTTAAGCAGCTTTCTGGAATTGCAAAACATAACTTGTTAAGATTATAAGTAGAGCGCAAATAATTAAGACAAAAGGAGAGAAATAGTATGGCAGACAGACCAAAAGCGATATATGAACCAGGAACATTGGATAAAACAAGGGCTAATCTCGGCAATATAGACGATGAAGAAGCAAAACGAATGGCTAAAATCTTGGGCGGAGAGGTGTTTGTAGAAAAAGACCGCCCTATTGATTATTCCGCATTGCCTCGCCGAACGTATGCCCACGCAAAACGAGGCGAGAGCAGAGCAACGACTTCTCCTGCATCTTCTTCTAATGCGCAAACAAGTACAAAGACTGGGGAAAAACTCGATTCTAACAATTTGCCGTATGTTTCTGATAAAGTGGCGGTGCAGATTGACAAATTGATGATGTCGCATCCGTATAAAATCAAGCCAAACTTTGGTGTGTTCAATTTTATCCTTGCATTGAGCAAAAACAAAGATAAAGTAGCTTCGTCGTTTATTGATTATACGCTAAAAACGTATATAGCACATCTTAGCTCGTTCACCGAGTCTGTTAAAATGGTTATTCAATTAGCTCCTGCGACGTTTCAGATGAGAATACAGGAAGACCAATCGTTAAATATGAGATTCTTGAAGCTCGTGGGAAATTGGTCGATGACAGACATAAAGAGTTTGTATGATACTTTGGCGAAAAAGAGCAGTGAAGTAACGATTCCGATGCTTATTCCGATTGTGCGCGCAATGTATCGCCCGATGATTACGCTTTATTACTTGGGCGAAAACAGAGTATCGAAAATATTGCACGATATTTACGACGAAATCACAATACTTCCAGGAGTGCAGAAGCGAAAACTGGAGAAAATAATCAAGGACGCTTCAAGCGAGTGGATGTATATTTACGAGCGAGTTATCCGCGGGCTGTATCCGCTTTTAATGCGAATGTGCTGCACGGTGTATGTGTCATATCCAGATTTTTTCCGCGCACAGATTTCTAATTTGCTGATGTTTTTGTCGATGACGAAGTTCGATTTATTGACGGCGGAAAAAAAGCCTAAAGCTGAAAAGACAGAAGAGGAAACTCCGACAGGCGATGCGGCGGGTTTAGAGCTTGATACGCCTGAGAGCATTGGAGAGAAAAAAGATATAGACTCAAGAGCTGTGGGGGCGGCAATTCATACGATAGGAGAGTTTGACGAAAGCGTAAAGAGCGGATTAAAGCTCTTGGAGCAGATGTTCCCAGACGCTGGATTTGACAGACTTTCTTCGTTTCCAGATATGTATCCGTATTTCCAGCCGATTTTTGATTTTGATGACGAGTTTGCTCTTATTTCGCCAAAGAATCCGCTTATGGTTACGATTATTCTTATGCGCATTATTGAAGACGCATTCCAAGGCTGCCGAAATATCAGCTTTAGGCTCGACGCAGACCCCGATTTAGCGGATGACAAAGATTCTCTCAATGATATTTTTGGGGATTGGGCAAAATACAGAGAAGAGCTTTTCGAGAAAAAATATTGCGGTACGTTAAATGAGCTTGTTGGGCGTGCGCTTTCTCAGCCTGATTATATGACTTCGCAGTATGCAAAGAAGCAGCTTTCTGAACTTATGTGGTCAGCGCAGTATAATTTTTTGCCGCATTTGAAGTTTCGCCAGATTGTGCTTGAGCGTCCGCTTAATAACTCTCCGTATCGCGCTATCTTTATGCGAACGGATTATTTGCACACTATTTTCGGGGAGCTTGCAAAAAGAATAGAGGCTGGCGCAAAAACAAAGGCTGTTATCACAGGTGTGGAAAACCCGTGGGAGCGATATAAGTTCTCTCTGCAAAATGAGGTTTCAAAGCGTCTTGATGTTCTGTTAGGAGCAAGGCGAAAGACCGACACTGCTGCTACAAATGCAAATCTGATTAAGTATACACTTCGCTTTATTGCGGTTTTGGATTGGTGGATAAACAATGCTTCAAGTCCTGCGTATACGATTGAGGCAAACGACAACATTTATCGGATGAATGAAGACGGCACGGTGGGACTCGCAGGAGATGTCCGCACTGACCAAAATCAATTATTTACACAAGCCGTAAAGAACGCAATCGCAAAAAAGAAAACGCAGGCTAGTGCTCAAAAGCAGCAATAGTGCTGTTACATTTCATATAAAAGTGCTATACTCTCTTCCACTATGGGTACTATTACTATTTTGGAAGAGACGACGCGCTTTCCACTTCAAAAGATAGGGCAAATGGCGGGAATATGCTGGAATAGCCCGACTGATAATCCTGAAAAAAACAAAAAACGTGCTATTGACTGCATAAAAAGCGGTCATGGCAGAGTTATGGAATATGCTTCTGTAGAGCTTATAATCGAGGGCTATTCTGCTCGGTGTATTCGTGAATGGTACACGCATATTGCAGGAGGTCCTACACGATTGCAAGAATCGACGAGATACGTTGACGAAAGCTCTTTTCCCTATGTCATGCCTCCGTCTATTGCAAAAAATGAAGAGGCTAAGGCGATTTATGAAAACACAATGAAAAGTATTCAAGAGGGCTATAAGGCGTTAATTGCTCTTGCTTCTCCTAAAGAAGATTGTGCTATGATTTTGCCGCTTGGAATGACGACGAAAATTGTGGATAAACGCAATTTGCGGTCGCTCATCGATATGTCTAAGCAAAGAATGTGCAGCAGAGCATATTGGGAATACAGAGAGCTTATGAGGGATATTTGCAAGTCATTGAGCGAGTATTCAGAGGAATGGAAATGGCTTGTTGATAATTGTATGCACCCGAAATGTGATGATTTAGGGTATTGTCCAGAGAAGAAAAGCTGCGGACGGCACGCAAAAAAAGAAGAAATCTAAAGAAGAGGAAATCTATATGCGATATATAAAGCAATTTGCGATTATCATTGCTATTTCATTTTTGGGCGAGGCAATGAATAGAGTTATTCCCCTGCCGATTCCTGCAAGTATTTACGGACTGCTTTTGATGTTCTTAGCTCTTTTCTTTAAGATATTCCCTGTGAGCGCAGTAAAAGAAACGTCAAGTTTTTTGCTTGAAGTGATGCCGTTAATGTTTATTCCGCCTTCTGTTGCGATTATCGACAATCTTGCTTTATTGCAGGGCTCGTGGTGGAAGTTAGTGATTTTAGCTTTTGTTTCAACGCTGGGCGTTATGGTTGTTTCAGGAGCGGTAACACAGTGTATCATTACGAAATCCAATAAAGGAAAAAAGGGAAAAGAGAGAAAATGAAAGAGTTATTTGAGCAAACCGTTTTTATGGGAGTGCTGTTTACGTTTATTGCGTATGGAATAGGGCTGTTTTTGAATAAAAAGCTAAAGCTCGCTATTGTAAATCCGCTTTTTATTTCTATCGTTATTTCTATAGCATTTTTGATGTTTTTCAAAATCGACACGAAAGCATACGCCGAAAGCACAAAGATTATTTCTTATATGCTCACCCCCGCTACCGTCTGCCTTGCAATTCCTCTTTATGAGCAGCTAGAAAAGCTAAAAGACAACTGGAAAGCGATTTTAGGCGGTATAATTTCAGGCGTTGTAACGTGTATGCTTATGATTTTAGCAGGTTCTTTTGTCTTTGGATTGAATCATCAGCAATTCGTTTCAATGCTGCCGAAATCTATCACAACTCCGATTGGAATTGCACTCTGCGAGCAATATGGCGGAATCGTCGCAATTACCGTTGGTGCAATTATGGTAACGGGCATTACAGGAAATGTTTTAGCCGAAAGCGTTTTGAAATTATTTCATATCACCGAACCTGTTGCAAAAGGAGTAGCCATTGGAACAGCAAGCCATGCTTTAGGAACTACCAAGGCTATTCAAATGGGCGAAATAGAAGGAGCTATGAGCGGTCTTTCTATTGCTGTAGCTGGTCTTTTAACGGTAGTTGCAGCTTCGTTCTTTACGCTTCTTTACTAATTGTTTTGTAAAACATTCCAATGCGGCATAACGCACAGCCCTCGACCTCTCAGCTTTAGCAATAGCTTGCTTGAAAGGTATTCGAGGGCGTTTTTTCTTGCCTGCGCAGTTACACAGCTCGGTCGAAGAGCATATAAAAGGTCTGCGCATGTATCTGCGTCGAGCGAAGAGGGCAGAGAAAGCCTTTCTTCACTTTGCATAAATGTCCAACAGAGATTTTTTCTTCCGTCTTTATCAGTCAAAACGATGATTTTTCCTGCAAGCCAAAACGTGAACGATTTTTCTGTAATAGGCTCTTTTCTTTCTTTTTGCGTCCTTTGTTCATATCGTTCAATCGCCTTTTCAACATAATCTTTCGTTATCGAGGGAGATGGCATTTTGAAAGAAAAGAAGTTCTTGACATTCTCTTCAAGTCTTTCGCCGTGCATCCAAGAGTCAATCGCCTCATTCAAGCCTGCTTCATATCGCTCGCTTTTTTCTTCGCCTTCAAAATGAAGTCCATTCTTTGCAAAAATACCTGTGTCTGTTGGAATAATCGGCTTCAATTCTGTATATTTGCCTTCTTGCCATTCTTTATAAATGCGGCTGTGCCTCGTGAGAACGAATTTGTGATAAAATGCGCTGTCGATTAGACCAATAGCAAAGAATTGGCGCAGCGTTTCAAGCGAATCGATGAGCATTTGTGCATTTTCTTGCCAATAGCCGAAAATCATATAGGCGTGAACCAAAATCCCAGCTTCTTTGAATGCGGCGCAAGAGCCTGCAATAGAGTCTATGTCTGTTCCTTTGTGAATGTCGTCAAGTCCGCTTCCTGTAGCTATCTCTATGCCTCCCGATACGCCTATAACGCCGCCGAACGAGATAAAATCTGCAATATCTCGCGTAAATGTCTTTTCAAAGCGTACATTTCCCCAGCTAGAAAGTGGCGTGCCTTCCTTTGCGTTCTCATAGCTGAAAGCCGCTAATGAAACAGGCGGACAGGCTTCGTCTACAAAATGAACACCTCTCACGCCGTTCTTTTTCGACTGCGCATAAAGAGAGGAAAACAGCCTTTTTGCATCTGTCATTCGGTATGCACACACATAATCAAGCGTTACATCGCAAAAAGCGCATTTGTGCCAATAGCAGCCGTGCGCTAAATATGCTTTCATCCAAGTGCCGTCGCTCCAAAGGCGGTGCATTGCATTTGTATCGTCTACTAATCGCGGATAGCTAGAAAAATCTATGTCGGAATAATCTGGCACAATGCTTGCCGTCATTTTCTCTTCAAAGCTGCCTGCTTCTTTGTCTTCTTCACGCGGTTCAATTACTTCTATGTCAGAGGGGGATTTTACAAAAAGTCGCATTTTGTATAACGGAGCATCTTGATTGAATAAAGCATAATATGAGCCGTATCCTCTGTCAAAACTTATAGCGTCTATGTATTTTGCAAGGGCTTTTTCCTTTGCGCTTCTCAGCTCTGTATTCACAAAGCCCCCGCCGATGACGACAAAAATATTTTCATCTCCGTATTTTTCTTTTAGATATTTGCCTGTATACAATGCGGCGGTAAATGTGCCAGGAAAGGGGACGGAAATGCAGATAAGTGTTCTTTTGTTCTTGTCTATCGAAAGCGTATCAAGAATAGGGCGATAGAAGTTTTCGAGGAGGGGCGATGAAAGAGCTTTTTCTATTTCGCTAAAATGGGTTTCGCTTATTGTCAATGATTCTGCATAGCGAATGAGAGCAAAGTTTTTATCAAAAGCCGCAGTTATATAATCTGCGAGGTCTGCAAGAGCAAAAGAGGCAATCGCGCGCGCGTCGTCTGTTGTCGGCTCACTTTCTAGCGAATCAATATACTGCTGCATACGAAAAGCACGCGGAGAATACGGAGAGAAGATAAAGCGATGACAAAGCTCTCTGCCAGAAACTGCCGTACCGCGCCCGCTTCCTGACGTAAGCATAGAGCGAATATCGTCTATCCACTCTATCCATGCATCTTTTTCGCTCACATATCGCCGTAAATTGAACGCTGTTGCCTCATCGCCTTTTTTTTCAGCCTTTTGCGCTTTGTCTAATGCGTTCTTTTCTGATAGCGCAAACAACTTTGTAAGTCCTGATTTTGAAAAGAGCGAAACAAAAAGTTCGAGCGATAAATCTCTCCATTCTGTGCTGTATCCAAGCTCTCTAAAAAAAGAAGAAAGATACGCACCTGACGGATAGGGAGCATTGAGCTG
>CALDID010000148.1 GCA_937901865.1 uncultured Treponema sp. | reverse complement strand
TCAAAATGCCGTATTAAAGATAGATTCCCGTGTCAAGCACGAGAATGACAAAAAGGAAAGCATACTTTCCGTAACACCACTAGCTGTTCGATAACCTCGATTTGTCAATGACGCTTAGACAATGCACATAAAGAGTGAATTGAATGAAATTACTCTACAGAAGCATTTGCGCGAGAAATGCGGCGGAAGATGATTGCAAAGCAGACGACGTGCGCCGCGAAAGTCATCGCCCACGAAATCGGGTAAGACAGATACACCGTGAAGCAGGTGTGAAACGCAGGAATCTGAAACGCCGTTGCAAGCCACACCAAGCGCAAACCGCACGCGCCGAGCAAAGATACCACCATCGGCAAAAGCGAATGACCAATACCGCGCACGCTGTTCGCCATCACGTCCATAATGCCGCACAGAGCATACGTCGTCATAATCACGCTCATTCGCACTAATCCTGCTTGAATAACATCTGCGTCGCTGTTGTAAATCGCAATGAGCCGCCCACCGAACACATACGCGAGATTTCCGAGCACCGTTCCTGCCACGAGTGCGCACAAAACAGCGATTCCGACGACTTTTTTTATGCGCTTCATCTTGTGCGCGCCGTAATTTTGAGATACGAACGTAAGCGCGCCCTGTGCAAAGCCGTTCATCGAGATATACACAAAGCCTTCGATGTTTGAGGCGGCAGAGTTTCCTGCGATAACGATATTGCCGAACGAATTGACCGACGACTGAATAATGACGTTGGAAAACGAGAACAAAATGCCTTGAAAGCCCGCAGGAAGTCCGATTTTGAGGATTGCAATAAAGATTTCTCGGTCGATTTTGAGCTTTGACAAAAACAGCTTGAAATCGTCGGTTTCGCTCATCAAGCAGCGAATGACCATTGCCGCCGAAAAGACTTGTGAAATCACGGTTGCCAGAGCAACGCCCGCCACGTCCATTTTAAAGCAAATGACAAACACAAGATTTAAGACAACGTTAATCAATCCTGCCGCAAAGAGAATGTACATCGGGCGTTTTGTGTCGCCTTTGCTTCGAAGCAGTGCGCTTCCAAAATTGTAAATCATCGACGCAGTGATGCCGCCAAAATAGATTTGCAAATACAGCGTTGCAAGCGACAAGACTTCTTCAGGAGAACTCATCATTCTCAAGATATATTTTGCGCCGAAAACGCCGATAACCGTGAGGAAAATGCTAGAATACACGGAGAGAAGAAGTGCAGTGTGTACGGTTTGCGAAAGTTTTTTGCGGTTGGCAGAGCCGAAATAGTTTGCAGCGATGACGTTTGTGCCGACGGAAAGACCTAAGAACAGATTGACAAGCAAATTGATGAGGGAGCTTGTTGAGCCGACAGCCGCGAGGGAGTTCACGCCTGCAAAACGTCCGACGACCACGACATCAGCCGCGTTGAAAAAAAGCTGAAGCACAGATGAAAAAATCAATGGAATAGAAAACTGCAATAATTTTAGGAAGACAGAACCTTCCGTCATATCGATTTGATTGGATTTAGCCATTTTTCTATTATAACAGTTGCAATATATCGATAGCAATATTATTAAAAGAAAAAACGAGAAAATGCAGTTATTGACAGTATTGTCAAAAGTTGCTACGGAATTTTTTCTAAAGAGAATATTATACTTAAAAAAGAACAGAAACCTAGGAGGGTTTAGTAATATGAAAAAAGCTTTATTTGCAGTGGCTTTATCATCTCTTTTGGCATTCGGTGCGGCGGCAGAAGGCTATGTAAGCGCAAATGACCTCGACCAAGGCACGATTGATAGCGCAACATCTTTAGAAGACGGCTTCAAGATTCTTGCAAGCGCAGAAAAGATTGTCATTATCGACAAAGCTGACGGTGATGAAAACGCTGACGGCGAAAAGTTCAATCAGCGAATCAACCTTAAAGGTAAAGGCAGTACGTCAGTGCGCTCTGTGTCATTCCCTGTGAAAGCAGGAGAAACTATTGTCGTAGACTGCGCAACTTCTAGCAAGACAGACACGAGAACGCTTGTTGTAGTAGACTCAGACGGAAACAACGTGCTTTCTATTCCTGCCGCTCCTGGCAAAGTTGCTCGAGGAAGTGCAAAAGCTAAAAAAGCAGGAACATATTACGCCTACTCTTCAGGTAGTGGAATGTACATTTATCAAATCGATGTCAAATAGCTAAAGCACAATCGAGCGAAATGAGAAAAATGAGAAAAAAATTTCGCTCGATTGTATGTATGATAAGACGATAGCACGATTGGAGATTTTTTATGAAACTTTTGAAAAAGATTTCTCTCGTTACGGCAGCACTCATCTCGCTGCCCTTTTTTGCACAAGAGAGAGCACCGTGGGCTTCTTCCCCCAATCCCGAAATCACGGGAATAGAGCTAGACGCGAACGACAGCCATAACGTCATTGTGAACTTTACGCTTGAAACGCCGCGCGATAATTCAGGCGCAGACTCGGCTCTTGTTGAAATGCAAAGCAGCGACGGAGCAAAAAAGAGCATTGAACTCGGCAAAACGCGCAAAGCCGCAAAAAAAGCATCATTCACGCCGCAATCTTCAGGCACTTACACGTTTAAAGTCTACGGATTGAGAGAAAACGAAGAGGTGAAGCACGAAAGCGCACCTGCCACGTTTGATTTCACCCTCCCGCTTGAAAAACCCGTGATTAGCGCGCTTAACAAGGGAAATGGCGACATACTCGTAAGCTGGGACAGCATAAAAGAAGCGACAAGCTATATTTTGAGCTACACAACAGAAAACGGCGAGAATATTTCAAAGGAAGTCAGCTCGCTTGAAGAAAAAATCCCCGCCCTCAAAGCAAACACCTTTACCGACATCACGGTAAGCGCAAAAAGAGGAAGCGAGCTTGCTGCAAGCGACACTTTGCATAAAAAGGTTACGCAGGATGCAGAGCGCGTGTGGAACTTTACATGGTTTGGTCAGTCTTCTAACGGCGATTTGAATACGCTCAAAATGATAGACCCGAACGACCTTACATTCTCGCTTAATTCCTGCTCATACAATGCAGATACTGGAGCGATTGACAAAAAAGGCGGCAAGTTCACGACGTTCCACGACGGCATTTCGTATTATTACACCGTCATCGACCCCGAAAAAGAGAACTTTGAGCTGACGGCGACGGTCAAAGTCGATTACATCAACCAATCTCCAGACGGACAAGAGGGTTTCGGTCTTATCGCGATGGATTCTCTCGGAGATGACAAATCAAACTCAAAGAACCACTATACGAACTCGGCTTCAATTCTTTCGTGGAAATTCACGACGCACGTCAACGGCGCAAAGAAAGAGATTAAAGACGGTATCGGCGCACGATTTGTTTCAGGCATTACCCCTAGCGTTATCGAAATGGGAGATAGCGGCATTGCGCAATTCGGAAAGAGCGAAGCAAAGGCATTCAGTTATGACCAAGCCTCTGACGCGGTAAAGTCGGGAGATGTGTATCGCATTACGCTTAAAAAAGACAACACAGGCTATCGCGCAATTTACAAAAAAGAGTATGCGAGCGAAGATACTATCACCGAATATGTGATGTACGACAGCGAAAACACGAAGCTCCGACAGCTTGATAAAGACCACGTTTATGTAGGTTTTGCCGTGGCGCGCGGTATGAATGCAACATTCAGCGATATTGTTTTCACCACAAGCGACCCGAAGACCGACGCACCAGCCGAAGAAGAACCGCCAGAACTCATTCCGCTCACGCACGTTGTCAACTGCCCGACGACGTATTACAGCACAAAGTATCCGTTTGTATACACGGCAAACGCGGACGGGCGCATTACGGTTACAAACAAAGAGGGAAAAATCCTCGTTAAAAATGCAAAAGTCAAAGCGAATATCGATTTCAAGAAGAAAATCCGCTTGAATAAGAATATGAACGACCTTACGATTACGTTCACGCCAGACAGCACCTATAAGCCTGCTGCAAAGCAAGTTATCGCGCAATACAATGCGTCAAAGGGTGATTACGAAGAAAGCTATAAGGCGGTAACCGACTTGCAGAGCGTTATCGTAAAAAGCTACAAGGGCAAAAAGCTGTATGTTGACCAAAACGGCGACGCATTCGGCAAGGGAACGGCAGATTCTCCGCTCGACATCGCAACGGCAATTTACTATGTAAAGCCATGTCAGAAAATCTTCCTCAAGGGCGGCACTTACAATTTACAGACAGGCGTTATCATTGAGCGCGGCAACAACGGCACTCGCTTCTTTAGAAAGACGCTCACTGCAGACAAAAACGACAGAGCAATTCTCGACTTCAGCACCGCAAAATCTAGCTTTGTGAACTGGGGAAATTATTGGAACATCGAAAACATCGACGTTACGAAGACGGTCGGCAATGTGAAAGGTATGCAGATTGGCGGCAGCTACAACATCGTTCGCAACGTAAAGACATACGACAACGGCGACACAGGTTTGCAGATTTCAGGGGCTTCAACCGACGCAAAAGAAAAATGGCCGCGCAAAAATCTCATCATTTCTTGCGAAAGCTACAACAATTCTGACCCTGCAATGAACAACGCAGACGGATTCGCCGCAAAGCTTACCTGTCGCGACGGCAATGTATTCCGCTATTGCATTGCGTATTCAAACATCGATGACGGCTGGGATTTGTTCAGCAAGATTGAATCAGGTCCTATCGGCGAAGTGCTCATCGACCGCTGTATTGCCTACCAAAACGGAAGCCGCATTGACGGAAGCGGAAAAGGCGACGGAAACGGTTTTAAGATGGGCGGCGACGGCATCGCGGTCAAGCACATTTTGCGAAACTCTATCACATACGAAAACGGGGCGGCAGGCATTACAAGCAATTCAAATCCTGCGTTAATCCTCGAAAACGTTACGAGTTTTGGCAATAAGGGAACAAATATTTCTTTGTATGGCAAGGGCGAAAAAACGGTGCGCAGTTTCAGCGCAAAAGGCGTGATTTCGCTTAACGCAGAGAGTGCGGACAACTACCGCGAGCAAGAAAGTCTTTTAAGCGATACGACGTATTTCTTTGACGGCTCGAATGCACAGAACAGCAAAGGCGATATTCTTGATAGCACGATTTTTGAGAACACCGATACAAGCGTTCGACCGACATTCACCGAGAACGGCAAAATCGATTTGCACGGGCTTCTTGTTTTGAACAGCAAAACCCCTAAAGGAATCGGCGCGGTAATCAACTAATCTCGTAAAGTGCATAATATACAAAACACAATCTCATATATTTTCTATGAGATTGTGTTTTTTTATCGCCATCGCCCCAACCATAGAGCGCATACACCGTCGCGTCAATTTTTTCTCCAGTGCCTCATGCACACTTCTCCCATACTATTTGTATATCATTTGTATCTATTTTCGGCTATATTGCCATTGCAGAATCTTTCTTTTACTACTGATAATTTATTGGCGCGACCGATAGGAACTTTCACGAGTTCTGACAAGTTGGCGGTTAGCCTTTCTGGCTCTAGTGGCGAGTAGCCGTATGGTGAAAGTCATATTAAACAGGCTGGGAGGGCGTGCGGTGTCCCGAATCATCATGATTTGTGTGATAGTCGTAGTGATTTTACTACTCGATTATCCTGTATGGTAAACCGACCTCTTCGCATCCTAAAGAAGTGTGAGAGCAAAAATTAGCCGCCTAGTCTGACTCACTGAGGCGGCGTACCCGAAAGGGTATAAAACCAAAAATGAAGGCTAACCGTAATTTCGGTCGCGCTTTCTTTTTATAGTCTATTCCACAATCACGCTCCTGTCAACCCTCTACAATCTTAATCTCGGCTTCAGTCAGTCCATACAGCTTATACACAAGCGCGTCAATCTCTGCTTCCAGAGCCTCCATGTCCGCGCCGTTGTTTTACCACACCGTTTTTACATCGTATTTCGGAATAATCGT
>CALDID010000147.1 GCA_937901865.1 uncultured Treponema sp. | reverse complement strand
GACAAGTCAAAAGTAGACCGCGGAAAACTCGGCCGAATCATTTTATCAGCAAATTTGTAATTGCTGCCAGTGTCAAAACCTTCATTATCCAACTGCTGAGCCATAGCTAATTACTCCTTATTCAGCTGAGCGTCGATTGATGGAGCGACAGGCTGAGGAGGTAACGCAACACAAACCTTACCAGACACCTTGTCAACATCACCAGTCTGCAAATCATAAGCAAAACCAGTACGATACAACTCCAAATCGCCAAAATGCGGTTGTTTACCATATAAATCAACAACATAGCGAACAGCAGCATTATCATTAGGCGCATCAAAAGCTCTCACATACGACAGCGCGACAGTATCACGCAACAAATAGTTTCAATTCACGCTCCCGTGAAGGAGCGACAAATCACGCGCGGATATATTTTAATTACAATACGTTTCAATTCACGCTCCCGTGAAGGAGCGACAATATATCTTCTAATTCTTCATAAAATAAAAGGTTAAACAGTATTTTCCGCGAACCTACTCTTTTTATGGCATTAGAAAATATAAGTTATTGTACTGCATACAATTAAAAATTGCAATATATATGTTTGCTTCCCATTCGCGATTTTTTGAAAAAATCATTAAAAATAGTATTTTATGTTTTATAATGAAATATATGGATAAATTTATTGCGCATAAAAGCGAAGATGGTTCAAAAACGCAATCTCTAACAGAACATCTTGAAAATGTCGCTAAGAAAGCCGCTTGCTTTGCGAGCGTCTGCCATTGTGTCGGCGATTTCTCAAACCCCGAAAGTTGCTCTTCAATCGACACGCTCGCCGTCTTTGTGGTGAAAAAACACGCCGAGCGGTCGCTATATATCGCATTTGGCACGCCGCCGCATTTTTCCGCTGTCCGTCTTAAAAGCTCATTGTAGCCAAGTCTGCACTCGTTTTCCGCCATATACAACGCCGTGATTTTGTGCGTTGCGTCGTCAACTGCGCCGTGTATCGTCGTTTTGCCTTTGCCGATAAGCCAGCGATGTGTACAGCCGTCAATCTGCAACAATTCGCCTTCATATTCCCGCTCTTTTCGTGGCAAATGCTTTTTCTTTTCGGCTTTCGGAACTCTCGCGCGAGGCGAAAGAATATTGTGAGAAGTCAAAACGCGGTAGACTTTGGAATAAGACACCGCCGAGCAAAATCGTGAATAATAATCACGGCAGACCATAAAAGGAGAGCCGTCAAAATGCGCCTTGTAAAAATCGAAAATCTCGTTATCGTCGTGCCGTGTGTTTTTTGGGCTTCTGCCTGTGTTGCCATGAATGAAAATGGCTTCGCCGTGTTGAGAAAATCGCTTTTTGAGTCGCCAAACAGAATTATACTTTATTCCGATTTTTTCGGAGGCTTGTTTTATGGAAATTTCGCCGCGAAAACACATCGGGATATATTTTTGTTTGAGTTGCCTTTTGTCTGACTTTTCCACATTATCCACAATCATAAAATTCAAATTCGCCGCAAAATGTGGATAACTTAATAAAAAAAATAAAAAATAAATCGAAAAAATAATTTTTTACTGACACATATACATATACATATACATATACATATACATATACATATACATATACATATTTTTCTTTTTGTCTACTTTTTCTTTTTTAGAATTTTCAGCGACAAAAAGCCTTGACAAGATAGGATTTTGGATTTATCCTGATCCTATCTACTTTTTTCTGCGATAAATACAGATACGAAAAAAACTTTATCGTATATCACGAAAATGCATTCTTCAAATCTGCGATTAAATCATCTGCATTTTCGATACCGACAGAAAGACGCAGAGTTGAGTCAGTAATGCCGTTTTTCAGTCGTATCTCTTCAGGTACATCGGCGTGTGTCTGCGTTACTGGATAAGTGATAAGGCTTTCTGTTCCGCCAAGACTTTCGGCGAATGTAAGCAGTTCTACGCGGCGCAAAATATCTTTTGCCTTTTCTGCGCTCTCAACATCGAAAGTAATCATTGATCCGAAACCTCTTGCTTGCTTTTTCATCAGCTCATAGCCTTTGTGGCACTCAAGACCTGGATAGATGACTTTCGTTACACAAGGGTGCGTTTCAAGCCATTGTGCGATTTTCATTGCATTTTCTTGCGCTTTTTCCATACGCAGAGAAAGCGTTTTTATCCCCCGCAAAACAAGCCACGAATCAAATGGCGATAAAACTGCCCCCATTGTTTGCACGAGAAGACGAAGACGCTCTTTGAGAAGCTCGCTTTTTACGACAATGAAACCAGAAAGAGTATCGTTATGCCCTGCGAGGAACTTTGTGCCTGAGTGAATAACGATGTCTGCGCCGAGTGAAAGAGGATTTTGAAAATAGGGGGAAAGAAATGTGTTATCGACGATTAAAAGCGCGCGATGTGTTTTCGTAGCTTTTGCAATGGCTGCGATGTCAGAAACGCGCATTGTTGGGTTCGTCGGAGTTTCAAGATAGACGGCGCGAGTTTTAGGCGTAAACAGCTCTTCAATGTTGCAGCTACTTAAATCTGCTCGGGTTAGTTCAATGCCGTTTTTTTCGACAACAGTCTGAAAAAGGCTGCTTGTGCCGCCGTAAAGGTCAGAATCAACAATAAGATGATTTCCTGCTTCAAAAAGCTCCATAACGGTGCTTATCGCCGCCATTCCGCTTGAAAGTGCAAACGCAGCATTTCCGCCCTCAAGGGAGCAGAGCAATTTTTCGAGTTGTGCGCGAGTAGGATTTTGCAGTCGGGAATAGTTGAAAGCAGAACCTTCGCCGACTGCTGTGTGCGCAAATGTCGCTGTTTGGTATATCGGATAGCTTAGCGCACCGAAATTGCTTTTGCGCTCTTCGCTATCGCCCGTGTGTACGCACTTTGTTTCAATCGATAATTCCATTTTCTCTCCTTTTCGCGTTTCTCTCGCTTTATTTTCACACAACACAAATAAACCAATCCAAGCTAATCCGCTCAGATTGGTTTATAGCGTGCCGCTTCTATTTTGCGCTCAAGCTCCACAGAGCCTTGACCATCTCGTCGATGTCCTCAGTGCTGTTGTAGACTGCGAGCGTAGGTCGCACTGTGCCTTCTAAGCCATAGTGCCGAAGCACAGGCTGTGCGCAGTGATGACCAGAGCGCACCGCAATGCCGAAGCGGTTGAGGTACTCGCCGATTTCAAAGATGTCGTGTCCGTCCATGACGAACGAAAGCACGCCCGCTTTCTGCGTCGCGTTGCCGATGAGGTGCAAACTCGGGATTTTGCGCATTTCGCCCATCGCATACTGCGTGAGTTCGTGCTCGTAGCGCCCGATGTCCGCAATCCCGATTGCGCTGACGTATTCCAAAGCCGCGCCCAAGCCCACAATCTGCGCAATCGCCGCCGTGCCCGCCTCAAACTTGGCAGGAGCTTCGTTGTAAATCGTGCGCTCAAACGTAACGTCCTTAATCATATTGCCGCCGCCCTGATACGGTTTCGCCACCGCCAACAGCTCTTTCTTGCCGTAGACCACGCCCACGCCCGTAGGGGAGTAAATCTTGTGTCCACTGAATACAAAGAAGTCCGCGTCGAGTACACTCACATTCACAGGGATATGCGCCACGCTCTGCGCGCCGTCGATAAGAATTGGAACGCCGTGTCGATGTGCAATCTGAATCATCTCGGCAACTGGCGTAATCGTGCCGAGCGCGTTCGATACCTGCGTTGCCGAAGCAAATTTCGTGCGCGGAGTAAAGAGCTTTTCGTATTCGCTCAAGATAATCTGCCCGCTTTCGTCAATCGGAGCGACCTTGATGACCGCGCCCGTTTCCTGCGCAATGAGCTGCCACGGCACGATGTTCGCGTGGTGCTCCAGCAGCGTCACGATGATTTCGTCGTCAGGCTGGAGGTATTGCTTGACGTATGCGTTCGCCACAAGGTTTATCGCCTCGGTCGTGCCGCGCACAAAAACGATATTTTCCGCACTGGGCGCGCCGATAAAATCCGCCACCGTCTGCCGTGCCTTTTCCATCGCGTCGGTCGAACGGTCGGCAAGCTCGTGAACGCCGCGGTGGACGTTCGAGTTTTCGTGCTCGTAGTAATACACAAGCCGGTCGATAACCTGCCGCGGTCGCTGCGTCGTCGCGCCGTTGTCAAGCCAAACAAGCTGCTTTCCATTCACGCGCTCCTGCAAAATCGGGAAGTCTGCGCGGATTTGCTCCAGCGTTTTCGTGCCAATTTGCGTATGCGCCGACGTGCCAGAAATGCGCTCGTCTTTTGCACTCTGCTTTGGCTGTGCGCCGTGCTTTTCCTGCTCCGCAGCTTGCGATTGCGAGAGAACCGCTGGACTATACACCTGCGCTGTCGGCAGATTGTAGTCTGCGACACTGGCAGATTGTAGTCTGCGACACTGGCAGATTGTAGTCTGCGACTCTGGCAGATTGTAATCAAGCACGAGAGAATCAACGACGCGCTCGTAATCGCTTGAGCCGAAAACCGACTGTGCCTTTTGCGCCGCACGATTGATTACTGCAGTGTCGCCGCTCTCCGCAAGGGACTCGATTCCTCTCGCGCAGGTTATCGGGTCGAAGTCGCTGAACAGGCTGCCCGCGAGCGTTTCAAGCTCGGTTTCGCTCGGCAAGCCCAGTCCCGCGAGGGAAAAATCAGTCTGCGTAGTCATAATAGTTACCCACCTCTACGTCCTCAAGCACGGCGATTGCGTCGTCCGCAAGGATTGCCGCAGAGCAGTAGAGCGAAAGGAGATATGAAGCAACGCCCTTGTCGTCGATTCCGCGGAAGCGCACAGAAAGACCGCGAGAAGCCTCGTTCTTGAGGTTCGCCTGATAAAGACCGACTACGCCACGTTTTGCTTCGCCAGAACGCACGAGGAGAATGTTCGTCTTGCCGCTCTTGCTTGTAGGCTTTTTGAGTCCATCCACAAGGAGCTTATCTGTCGGCACAATCGGGATTCCGCGCCATGTGAGGAACGTGCCACCTGCGATGTTCGCCGTAACAGGAGGCACACCCCGCCGCGTCGCCTCGCGCTCAAATGCCGCGATTGCTCTCGGGTGTGCGAGGAAGAAACTCGGCTCTTTCCACACTTTGCTGATAAGCTCGTCGAGGTCATCTGGAGTTGGTCTGCCGTCGTCGCGGATTGTCTGAATGTGCTGGCTTTCGGCAATGTTCTTCAAAAGACCATAATCGTCGTTGTTGATGAGCTGGCTCTCCTGTCTTTCGCGCAAAGATTCAATCGCGAGATTGAGCTGCTCTTTCACTTGGTCAAACGGCGCTGAATACACATCTTCCACGGCGGTATTCACGTTGATAATCGTGCTGATTGAGTTGAGGCGATATTCTCTCGGCTTTTCCTCGTACTGCACGAAGCCTGAAGGAATGATGTCGCTCTTTTTTTCTGATGAGCAAAGCACGTCGAGCGGAGTTTCTCCCTCCACGACCTTATTCACGCGATAAAGACCTGTTTCCAAGCCCTTGAACTCAAGGAACTTCGTGAGCCATTTCGGCGTAAGTGCCCCGTACTGCGGTGCAGTCTTTGTAACGTTCGCCAAATTGTACGCGGCATTCGCGCCAAGTGCATTGAGTGTGTCTTCTGCCATTTTAATTTCTCCTTGCAGCAAGAGTTTTTATTCTGTTTCTCTTGCTGCGGCATTGTATTTATAAAAGAGGTTCTGCCTCTAGTATTGCGGAACGGTCGGGTCTACGTCGCGAGACCAGCCGTTGATTCCATCTTTCAGATTGAAGCACGCGCCCTTAAAGCCTGCTTCCTGTATCGTGTGTACTGCAAGAATACTGCGCTTGCCCTCCTTGCAGATGAACACCGTATCCGCGCTCGCGTCAAGCTCGTCCTGCCGACGCGCAAGCTGTCCAATCGGGATAATGAGCGCGTTCGGGAACTTGTAAATCGCCCTCTCGTGCGGCTCTCTCACGTCTACGATATTGATTTTCTCCCCCGCGTCGATTCTGCGCTTGAGTTCTTTCGGTTCGATTGCGCTCACAGCGTCGTCTTCTGCCTTTTTCTTTTTCAGACCACAGAACTCTTCATAATCGAACGAATCGAGTTTTGTTATCGTCGGATTCTTGCCGCAAATCGGGCAGTCAGGGTTCTTTTCCAGCTTGAGTTCGCGGAACTTCATATTCCACGCGTCAAAGTGCAACATTCTGCCGATGAGCGTCTTTGCCCCACCGATGATGAGCTTGATGACCTCGGTCGCCTGAATCGTGCCAACAATTCCAGGCAACACGCCGATAACGCCGCCCTCTCCGCAAGAAGGCACTAAGCCAGGCGGCGGAGGCGCAGGATACACACATCGATAGCACGGACCGCGCTTTGCATAGTACACGCTCGCCTGTCCCTCGAACTGATAAATCGCGGCGGACACGTTCGGCTTCCCGAGCAGCACGCACGCGTCGTTCACGAGGTAGCGCGTGTTGTAGTTGTCTGTGCCGTCCACGATAACGTCGTAATCTTTAAACAAATCAAGCGCATTATCCTTTGTGAGCGCAAAATTGTGCATATTCACATTCACATACGGATTTATGCGCTTGATGGCGTCGCGCGCACTCGCTACTTTCGGTCTGCCTACGTCGCGCGTGCCGTGAATGACCTGTCGCTGAAGATTGGAGACCTCCACGTTGTCGAAGTCCAGCAGTCCCAGCGTACCGATTCCCGCAGCGGCGAGATACTGCGCGAGCGGTGCGCCCAGCCCGCCCAAGCCCACGATAAGCACTTTTGCGGCTTTGAGCTTTTCTTGTCCTTCAACTCCTACTTCTGGCAAAAGCAAATGCCTAGAGTATCGCTTGATTTCGTCATTCGAGAGCGCGCTTGTACGGCTGTCGTCAATAATACTGTCGTTTTCTGCCACGCTAGAGCCTCCCTCCCGCAATCGCAGGAATGAGCATAATCGTGTCGCCGTCGCGCGTTTCGCTATCAAGTCCCTTGAGGCTCTTGATGTTCGTCTCTCCGAGGAACACGTTGACGAAACTTCTCGGCTTTCCGTCCTCATCGAACAGCGATTTCTTTGAATCAGGATACGCAGTTACAAGATTCTTGAGCACCTCGCCCACCGTCGCGCCCTCAAAATCAATCTCCGATTTTCTGTCCGTATACGCTCTAAGCGTTGTCGGAATCAATACTGTTACAGCCATTTCTGTCCTCCGTTATATTTCTTGAAATTCCTCTGCAACAAACACGTTGTCGCCTTTCTCTTCATTCCACACAAGCGTCCAGTTCTGCACGTCCACTGCCTTTCCTGCCATCACGCTTGTAATCAAAAACGAATACACAGGCACAGAGTGGCTTCTGTCGTACTCGCTTGCCACCGAAGCACAATCGGGGTGCGAATGGTAAATGCCCACAATGTCAAGCCCGCGTTTTCGCGCCGAAAGTTCCGCGTGCAACATTTGCTCTTCGGTAATCAAAAAGCGATGATACTGCTCATCTCCCTCAAATTGATTGTCAATCGGCAAAAGTTCCGTCGCAACTTTCACGCTGTGCAGTCCGTCCTCTCCAGCTTCTTCATAAATGCCGAACACAATGCCGCAGCACTCGTTCGGAAACGTCCGCTCTCCGTGCGCTTTTATCTGTGCAAGCAATCCATTCGATATTTTCAGCATAAAAAATCCTCCCAAATCGGCTCGTCAAGGTATCTGTACCCCGCGTCGCAAAGAATAGTAACCACGACAGAACCAGCCTCCGCCTCTTTCACCACCTCTAGCGCAGCACACACATTCGCTCCTGAGCTGATTCCTGCTAAAATGCCATTTTCCCTCGCCAACTGATGAACCATATCATAAGCATTTTCTGTTGCAACAGGGATTATTTTTTCAACCAGCGTATTATCAAAAATCCCAGGACGCTCCGTTGATTCAAGGTGCTTATTTCCTTCAATTCCGTGAAATGCGCCGTTTGGCTGCATTAAAAGCGTGTGAATTGCAGGATTCAGCTCTTTTAACCGCCTGCTCGTCCCTGTAAAAGTTCCTGTCGTGCCGCCGCCCGTGATAAAATGAGTGATTTTTCCCTCTGTCTGCGCCCAAATTTCCTCGGCGGTTGTTTCATAATGCGCTTTCCAGTTTGCGTCGTTGTTGTATTGGTCAGGATAAAAATATTTATCAGGATTTTCTTTTACGATATTCTGTACTTTATAATATGCGCCGTCCGAGCCTTCTAGCGCGTCTGATTCTATAATTTGCGCGCCATACGCCTTCATTAAAGATTTTCTCAAAGGGCTTACGTTTTCAGGAATGACGAGCTGAACTCTAAAGCCGTACATAGCACCGAACATTGCATATGCAATGCCTGTATTTCCGCTTGTCGCGTCGATAAGGATTTTGTCTTTTGTGAGGTTTCCGCTTTTTAGCCCGTGCAAAACCATAGCTTTCGCAGCTCTGTCTTTTACCGAGCCAGACGGATTAAATAGTTCTGCCTTTGCAAAGAGTTTAACGCTATTTGCTCTAGGGTTAATCTTCTTTAGCTCAATGAGCGGTGTGTTTCCTACGCAATCTGCAAAATCCATATTTTCCCAGTCCTTGATTTCATACCAAGTTAGTGTATAATAAATAAATTCTCAAGCCTATGTCAATAGTGTTTTATGTTAAAACTAAAAGATTTTAGCAATACTAAACTTACTGCGCAACAGCACTATGCCTAGATTGTATAAAACCAAGACTCGTCAATTCCCTCTTCTTCCGCCTTGATAAGCTTTTTGTTTTCATTGAAGCATAGCTCTTGATTTTTCACGCTTACCCGCGTATACGGCGCAACAGACTGCGTGATAAACACATTGCCGCCGATAACAGAGCCTTTCCCTATCACCGTATCGCCGCCTAAAATCGACGCACCTGAATATACCGTAACATTGTCTTCTATAGTTGGGTGGCGTTTTTTGTTTCTCAAATCCCTTCCTTTTCGCGTGGAGAGCGCACCTAAGGTAACGCCTTGATACAGTTTCACATTGTTTCCGATAATCGTCGTTTCTCCAATAACAATGCCTGTGCCGTGGTCGATAAAAAAGCTCTTGCCGATTTTCGCGCCAGGGTTTATATCTATTCCCGTTCTGCTGTGCGCATATTCGCTCATAATGCGCGGCAAAAGCGGAACGGAGAGCGCGTAAAGCTCGTGTGCAAGCCGATAGACAGTAATCGCGAAAAGCCCTGGATACGCCACGATGATTTCAGCCGAGTTTTCTGCCGCAGGGTCGCCCTCTACCGCCGCTTTTACGTCGCTGTCGATGTCGTTTCTGATTTTGACAATCGTCTTTAGAAAATCAAGCGTAATCTCTTCGGCTGTTTTGCACAGCTTTTCTTGTGGGATTTCTTCGTCTGGGTGATAACTCTTCATCGCCGTCATGATGAGCTTTTTGAGATTTATTGTTACATCTTCAAGAAGAACCGCAAGAGAGTTTTGCGGACTAAAAACCTTAAAAAGCCTGTTGCGATAGTAGCCAGGGTAGATAATGCGAATGAGCTTTTCGGTAAGCTCTGTAACGTCTTCTTTTGCTGGCTGGTCGTGAATATTGAGCTTGTCGATGGCTCTAGCATTATCATAATCAGCAAAAATATCCTGCGTAATCTCCCGTAAATTGTCTGCAAGCGTCCCTGTCATTTCGTTCTCCTTATATAGAAACACTATTGTTTTGGTAGGATAATAAATATAATTAGCTTACTTGTCAATCGTCTTTAAGAGTAAATTATAACTTTAACGGAATAAGAACTCCCACGGCCGTGGGAATGTTACGCCTACGACCGTGGGAGAAAATATTTACGGTCGTGGAAATGACATGCTTACGGCCGTAGGCAAGGCTCAAGAACGGTCGTGGAAAAAGCAAATTACGGCCGTAAGAATTGCACACCCACGACCGTGGTCAATCGAAACTTTATAATTTCATAAAAAAAGAATTTGACAGAAAAAGATTATAGCGTTAAACTATGTTTACGTTCACGCAAAAGAAAAAAGGAAGAAGAATGCTTACAATAACGGAAATTGCGAAAAAAGCAGGCGTTTCAATCGGAACTGTAGACAGAGTGCTGCATAACCGCGGAAGAGTTGCGCAAGAAACAGAGGACAAAGTTAAAGCGGTTATAGAGGAATTCGGCTATCAGCCCGACCCTCTCGCGCGGCATTTGAAAAAACATTCTCAGTACAAAATCGGAGTGTTGTTTCCCTCGCTTGCTTCTGGCTCTGGCTATTGGAACAAGGTATTTGACGGCGCGGAAAGGTATATGAAAACGGATTTGTCGGCGTTTTCGTTTTCGCTTGTTCCGTTTTTCTTCGAGAGAAACGACGATGAGTCGCTGTCAAAAGCATTTAGTGCAATGACAAACTCGCCCTGCGCGGCGTATGTAATCGCGCCTGTTATGCAGGAGAAAATGTGCGAGCTGCTTCTCAATGCCAAAGAGCTAAAGCCGTATTGCCTCGTAGACACTTCGATAACGGCGTTTGAAAGCGATGAGAATCAGCTGAATAAGCCGCTTTCTGTCATCGCGCAGAATCCGTATCGCGCAGGCTTTTTGGCGGGAAAACTCACCGAGCTTTTAGGCGGCAGGGGCGGAACATATATCGCGCTTGAGATTTACGGAGGCGCGTACAACCTGAATGAACGCTCTCGCGGCTTTTGCGCGTGGTTTCAAGGGCGCAAAGAATGCAATGCGGTGCATAGCGTGCTTGAAGTGTTTGACAATGACAGAAAAGATGAGATTATCAGAAACAGTCTGGCTGAATTGTTTTCGCGTCATAGCGATGTTGCAGGGATTTGCACGGTGAGCGTGGAAGTGCAGCTCGTTGCGGATTACATTGCACAGCACGGAATTGCGGGCGTGGCGGTTACGGGCTTCGACCTCATCGACGAAAATGAGCGGCTTTTGCGCGAAGAGAAAATACATTGCTTGATTGACCAAGAGCCTGAAGAACAAGGTAAAATCGCATTGCATACGCTGTTTCGGCATTTGGTGTTTAATGAAGTGCCGCAGAGCAAAATCGATATACCGATAGACATTTATTTCAAAGAGAATTTGCAGCCATAGGCTGTTTTGTAAAAGACAATGGCGAACGACACTGAAAGAAGTGTGAGAAAGAAATTCAAAGAGAACTTGATATTGGGGGATTTTGATGGACAAAAACGAAATCGCAAAGGAAATTGAAGAGGGCAAGGCGTGCTTGGGCATTGAGTTTGGCTCGACGCGCATTAAGGCGGTGCTTATCGCGAGCAACAACGCGCCGATTGCCACGGGTGCATTCGATTGGGAAAACTCACTCGTGGACGGCGTGTGGACGTATTCGATGGACGAAATCCTTACGGGATTGCAGACGTGCTACGCGGATATGAAGAGGGACGTTCGCGAAAAATACGGCGTTACGCTCAAAAAGCTCGGCGCAATGGGCGTGAGCGCGATGATGCACGGATACTTGGCGTTCGACAAAAACGATACGCTGCTCACTCCGTTCCGCACATGGCGCAACACGATTACGGGCGAGGCAAGCGAAAAGCTCTCCGCGCTCTTCAACTACCCGATTCCTGAACGCTGGACAATCGCGCATTTGTATCAGGCGGTGCTCAAAAAAGAAGCGCACGTCAAAAATGTCGCGTTCGTAACCACGCTTGACGGCTTCATTCACTGGAGGCTCACGGGCGAAAAGATTACGGGTATCGGCGACGCGTCGGGCATCTTCCCGATTGATACGGCGACGAAAGATTACAACGCGGCGATGATTGCGCAGTTCGACAATCTTCCTGAAATCAAAGAAATGCCGTGGAAGCTCGAAGATGTGCTGCCGAAAGTGTTGAGCGCGGGCGAAAACGCTGGCTCACTTACGAGAGCGGGCGCGGCTCTGCTCGACAAAGACGGCGACCTTGAAGCTGGCATTCCCCTTTGCGCAAGCGAGGGCGACGCAGGCACGGGAATGGTCGCGACGAACAGCGTGAAAGTGAGAACGGGCAACGTGTCGGCGGGAACGTCGGTGTTCGCGATGGTCGTGCTGGAAAAGGAGTTGAGCAAGGCGTATAACTCTCTTATCGACCTTGTAACCACTCCAGACGGCTCGCTTGTGGCGATGGCGCACGCGAACAACTGCACGGGAGAATACGACAAGTGGATTAAGCTCTTCGGCGAGGTCGTTTCAACGCTCGGTTTCGAGGTGAAAAAGGGCGAGCTGTACGACAAATTGCTTTCGACGGCACTCACGGCGGACGCGGACTGCGGCGGACTTATCCCGTACAACTACATCTCTGGCGAGAGTATGACGGGCTTTAGCGAAGGCCGCACAATTTTCCTCCGCAAGCAAGAAAACCATTTCACGCTCGGCAATTTTATGCGCTCCCAGCTCTTCACGGCTCTCGGCGCGCTCCGCACGGGAATGGATATTCTCTTTGACAACGAGAAAGTCAAAATCGACAGCCTCACGGGGCACGGCGGATTTTTCAAGACGGCAGACGTGGGCTTGAAGGTGATGGCGGCGGCTATGCACACAAGCGTGTCGGCTTTGGAAACGGCTGGCGAGGGCGGTCCGTGGGGCATGGCGCTGCTCGCGGCGTATTTGGTGCGCGGGAATGGCAAGGCTCTGAGCGATTGGCTCAATGATGAGGTGTTTGCCTCGGCAAAGAAGACGACGGTCGCGCCAGAGCAAAAGGACATCGACGGCTTTAATGCGTTCTTTAAGAACTACAAAGCGGGCTTGCCAGTCTTAAAGGCGGCAGTTGAAAACATCTAGGCGGCATCACGGAGTTTGATACGAGCGCATCAAAGAGTTTGATACGAACGCATCAAAGAGTTTGATACGGGCGCATCAAAGGTCTAGTTACGCTCGTAACTAAAATGGACGTGTTCGATAATTGTCATTATCGGGCTCGCCCCGTTTTTTACGCAGAATTAAGCTGTCATTATCGGGCTTGACCCGATAATCTTT
>CALDID010000146.1 GCA_937901865.1 uncultured Treponema sp. | reverse complement strand
TCGATAGGCGAAGTACTATCGACCCCGATGGTCGGCGAGCCGATGGTCGGCTACACAGGTTCTTTTATTGGCATAGGTGCTTTTTCTTCAAAAGAAGAAGCCGAGAACTGTATGAAGTATATCAGAACAAAATTTGCTCGTGCAATGCTCGGTACGTTAAAAATAACGCAGCATAACGAGAAAGCAACGTGGGCGAATGTTCCGCTGCAGGATTTTACAGCAAATGGTGGAATAGACTGGAGAGGGAGCGTCGCTGAAATCGACAAGCAGCTGTACGCGAAGTACGGCTTGAGCGAGGAGGAAATCGTCTTCATCGAAAGCAAGGTGCGCGAGATGTAGACGCGCGGCGGGCGGTGGGTGTAGTATATAAGCGTGGAGGTGTGTATATGAGCGAGTTAGCATTTCTTGAGTTTGAGAAACAAATTGAAACATTGCCTTTAATGCAGTTGCGACGATTGAGAAATAAAATTGATATTCTTATTTCTCATACAGAACCTGTTGCGTTATCGCCTATCACTTCGCGGCTTCTTGGTGTGGCGCAGTACGACGGTAATTATGACGAGCTTTTGCAAGAGAGTATTTCGGAGAAGTGGCAGTGAAAGTGTTTTTTGATACAGATATTATTCTTGATATAGCTACTGCGCGGATTCCTTTTTGTGAGTCGGCAGCGCAAGTGATGTCTATTGTTGAGAATGGTAAAATCGAAGGTTATACATCGGCAACAATATTTATAAATGTATTTTATATGCTTCGAAAATTGATAGGTAAAGAAAAGGCACTTGGCTTTTTGAAAGATTTGGAGTGCATTTTAACCGTTTTGCCGACCGATAGTACAATGGTACACAATGCTTTGTATTCTGCATTTTCTGATTTTGAGGACGCAACACAGCATTTTACGGCGTTGCAACTTCCTGCTGATGTTATTCTGACAAGAAATCTATCTGATTACAAGGAGTCAAAAATTCCTGTAAAAACGCCGAAAGAGTTTCTTGAAACGCTCTATTAGTGCTATACCGCTTCTGTACTTTCTCTCGTACAGGAAATCGTCTTCATCGAAAGCAAGGTGCGCGAGATGTAGACGCATGGCGGGCGGCGGGTGTAGTATATAAGCGTGGAGGTGTGTATATGAGTGATATGGCGTTCAATGCGGTTTTAAATGATGTGGACAGTTTTTCATATAATCAGTGTGTCTTGCTTTTGGCGCGTCTTACAAAAGCGTTGCAGAATTGGACTTCAAAAGACAGTTCCGATGACTTATTTTATTCCAAGAGCAATATCGAACACCTTGAGAGAGGAATAAAAGCCTTGAATGAGGGAAAAGGCGTTGAACACGAACTCATTGAGGTTGTCTGATGAAGAAAATATGGTTCGATGAGGCGTGGGCAGATTATCTTTATTGGCAGGGGCAAGACAAAAAGACAATCAAGCGCATAAATGCTCTTATACAAGATATTGAGCGCTCTGGTTTTGACAAAGGTATTGGAAAGCCAGAGCCGCTAAAGGAAAATTTGAGCGGGCTTTGGAGCAGGCGCATTGATGATGTGAATCGCCTTGTCTACCGCGTGGAAAACGGAATGCTGCATATTGTTTCTTGCAAAGGTCATTACGACTGAAAAATGGTGTTGTACAAAGTACTCCTTGAGAGCGCATAGGAAATCGTCTTCATCGAAAGCAAGGTGCGCGAGATGTAGACGCATGGCGGGCGGTGGGGTAGTATATAAGCGTGGAGGTGCTTTATGGTTATTAAAGGATATTTTGATGGAAATGCAGTTCGAACTGTTGAGCCAGTAAATCTGAAAATGAATCAAGTTGTATATATTTCTGTTCCGAAAAAGCAGTTTTCGTCAGCAGAAGAACAGCGAATAACAGCTCAGCTTGAAGCTCTTGATGATGTGTGTGGAATGCTTTCTGCAGATGAAGCCGAAGCTGTTGATAAATCCATACAACAGGGAATCAATTTTAAGAGTGCAATTTTATGATATATTTTCTCGATACAAATATCATCAGTTATGTGTTAAAGGGTGATGAGCTTCTAAAGTCAAAAATCGCAGACAAGCTTTTGCAGGGCGACAAGGTTCTGATTCCTCGTATTGCTTACTATGAAATAGAGCGAGGATTACTTGCAAAAGGGGCAATATCAAAACTTCAACGATTTGAGAGTTGGGCAATTTTACTTGGTACAGTAAGTTTGTCTGATGATATTCTTGCGATTGCTTCTCAAATCTATGCAGATTTGGCGCAAAAAGGATTAGTTATTGAAGACGATGATATTTTTATTGGTGCAACAGCGTTGAAACATAATGCTGTTTTAGTGACCAATAATGAAAAACATCTATGCCGAATTGCAAGCTTAACAATAGAAAATTGGATTCAATAGAGAGAGGATTGAGAAACAGGATATGACTGAGGTATGATGACAGGCGTAAAAGCGTATTACAATGGCACAACATAAAGATGAAAGTGAACCGCCTGCGCAAAGGTTTTTAAAACTATCTTGGGCAGGAAACGAAAGTGCAATCGAATAAAAACTGAAAAAAATACACCTTCTGTGCTATGAATTGCGAGCAAAAAGGTGTATTTTTTTTAGGCGAGCGAAAAAGCTAGATACGGTGCATTGTCGAAAAAACTTTTTCGCTCATAATGTTTATTTCAATGCCGATGTTGTGCATTTTCTCGGTAAGGTCGTTGCGAAGCTCATCAATCGTGATGTTTGATTGCTCAAGGCTGACCATCATCATCATAACGAAGTTGCCAGACAAAACGGTTTGCGTGATGTCTGCAATATTCACTTTGTGTTCTGCAAGGTAATTGCTCACCTGCGCGATAATTCCGACTTGGTCATTCCCGACCACTGTAATAATTGCGTTCATATAACCGATTTTAGCGTTTTTTCCCCTCGCTGTCTATCGCAATGCTGACTAACTTTTGTTGCTCTTTAAGAGGCGGAACGTTTCAAGATACTGCTTTTGCCTGCCTTCATTCAAAAGATATTCTATATCTTCCCGTAATTGCGGCACTTTGAACAGCTCTGGCAAAAACGGTGCGTAATGACTGCCGCTCCCTGCTATCACTTCTTGCTCATACTCCAAAAACGACTTTCCTTTGTTGTAGCTTCTGCCAATCGTATCTGTCGCCGCGTCCAGACAGTCTGCGGCAAGCACAATGTCGATAATCGTCTTGTAGGGACTTTTGAAAGTGTCAAAATCAGACGGATAGCCGTGAGAACAATCATACCACAGATGATGAGCGCGAATGACATCAACGTAATCTTTCGTAGAACAATGCTCTGCGGCAATTCTTGCGCCTATTTCTGGGTGCTTTTTGATAATCTCAAACTCGCTGTCGAGAAGATTTCTGCCGTACATCGAAATGATGTCGATTATGAACAATTTGCCTATATCGTGGCACAATGCCGCATTGTATGTGTAGCTTAAAATACGCTCTTTAGAAGCGATGACCTGCTCCACAGTGTTGCAGTCAGGAAAACCGATGAATAGCTCTGGGCGAAGTTTTAGCAAATGACGCGCCATACACTGCGAAAATCGCGCAACCATATTGATGTGAACATACGTTGGCGGGTGAATTGCACCAAATGCCCTGACGCAAAAATCTTTCATCGACATCGCAACTTCTTTGAAGTTCTGCGGGAAATTGGTAAAAAGGGTTATGCACTTCAAATACACATCGCTTTGCTTTGGAAGCCGATACAAATACTTTAGCAAAGCGTTTTCGATTTCATCATAGCGGTCAACATCTCTCTCGTCCAGCTCGACATTCATCATCTTTGAAATGTAGAACAGCGAAGAGGGAGTGTCCATATTTGCGTTTACGCCAGTAACCGAAAAATCATCTTTATTGCGTTTTTGATAGGTAGTATAAAGCTCATTCATTACTTCTTTTGCGTCGGTGTAGTTTGCCATCACCGCGGCTAAACGAAGCAAATCTTCTTCCTGCTCCTTGTTCACCGCCGCCAAGATATTTTCTTTTGTGCAATGCTCCAAAAAATCAATCGCCTTTTTTGCGTACACATACACTTTTTTTGCGATTGATTCAGGAAGCAGAGAATAAGCAAAGAAACTTGCGTAGTAATAAATGCGGAACTCAAACGATTCCCAATCATAATTGCTTAGAGAGTCGTGATAAAACGGGTCAGCTAAAATCTCTTCCCCTCTTTCTATTATAGAAAGTGCTTTTTGCCAATACTCCTCTTCGCGACAGACAAAATTGTTTTCAAAAAGCAATGCGCCCATCAAAAAAAACTGCAAAACTGCGCTTTTAGCTTCGCTGCTCAATCGGCTAAAAACATCTTTTTCTAAATACGGGGTAAGTTCTGCGTAGTGCGAAAGGGCTTGACTGCGCTTTTTTTCTGTGTCGCTATTCAAAAATCTGGTGATGGCTGAAATCTCAAAATAATCCCTCTGCACCCGTTTCGCAACTGCGATAACATACGTGTTTTCAATAGATTTATTGTCGAGTTCGCTTTTCAAAAGAGTGTCGTTTATCAGCTCGCAGAGGTGCAAATCCACTTCGTCAAATGTTTCGCTGTCTAAAAGCAGGTCGCAAAACAATTTCAGCAGTTTTACTTCGGTTTCGCTCAAAAACGGCTTTTCAAACAGCGGAAGAGCATATTTGTTGATGATGTTTCTGTTTTCTGCTGCAAGCTGACCGATTTTAGAAAAGTTTTGAACAAGGATTTTGCTGTAGTCATTTTCATTTTCGATTGTGGACAAATCAGGCGTAGAAAGAAGCCGAATTTCTTTCATTCGGCGCACATATTGCAAAAAAATATCAACCATATCTTTATTCTACTACCGAATCCCTATTTCCTCAATAGAATAGACCTGTTCGATAATATAGTTTTGACAATGGGCTTAAGTCCCTTGCTGCAGCAAAAGGTCTAATAAAAAAGGCGATGACTTTTTGTTCACCGCCTTTTTTTGTTACTTCGTCGCCTCTTCCGTTTTTTCCGTTACTTTTGCGCGAGAAACCGCCGCATTTGCCCTCTTCACCTCCGTTTCCATCTCCTTGAGCAAATCCGCGTACTCTCCGCCCTTCACTTTTGCCATCATACTCAAATACGGCAAAATCTCATCATTCACCAAAGAAATCGCAGGCTTTTTGAGCGTATACGCATTCTCTTCCTGCGACACCGCCGCAATTTCCTTGGTAACTCTCGTGTTCTCCTCGTCAAAATCCGCCTGCGCCTTTTTCAGAGCCGCAATCAACTCGCTCACCCCAAGAAGCACCTTTGCCGCCGCCTGTGCGCCTTCAGAATCCAAATCCAAAAGCAAGCTCTTGATTTTCGCAGATTCCGTCGCATACGCCTCTTTTGCCGCTGACTTTCCGTATTTCGCGTACAACGAAAGGAGCGTTTTCGCCGCCTCCACGTTTTCTTCAAACGGCATCGCCGCGTGTCCCTCAAGCACCGTGCCGAGCCGCACCAGCACATCGTCCCGCGCCGCGTCGAAAGCGTCGAGCTTTGAAATCGCGCGATTTTTGTTTGACGCTTTCGTCATTCTAAACGAAAAATCCGAAAGAGAAGTGCATTTCTTGCTGAAAAAATCATCTTCCTTTGAAATCGCCCTTTTCTCTGCCAAACTTGAAAGAGAAGACAAAAGAGAAGCCACTTGTTCCACGGTCAGCCGTGCCAATACATTCATAAAAAACCCTCCGCAAAAATGATTTTCACTCATATCGTAGTATAGGCGGCGCACTTTGTAAAGAGAAAGCCTGAATTTTTTGCGTCACGCGCATTCCCAGCGCGGTTTTGCCCCCGTGACGCAGAAATTCTCCGTTCCCAGCGCGGATTTGCCCCCGTGACGCAGGAATTGTGTGTTCCCAGCACGGAGTTGCCCCCGTGACGCAGGAATTGTGTGTTCCCAGCGCGGTTTTAGCCCCGTGACGCAGGAATTCTCTATTCCCAGCACGGAGTTAGATACACGACGCGATGATTGTGGCTTTTTGTTAGGAGTTTTGTTTGAGTGCTTTGGCGAGAGCGAGAATGATTTTGAGATGAGAGGCGGAAAAATCTTTGAGCATTGATACCACTTCGACGAATTCCGTAACGGGCGTTTTTTCCTTTGCGCTTTCCCTGCCCGTCGCCAAAAAATCCACGCTCACATTCAGTGCGTCTGCAATCAGCACCGCCTTTGAAATCGCAGGCTCGGCAGAATTCTCTTTCAGATACGATTTTATCGTGTTCTCGCTAATCCCCGTCATTGCGCTGAGTTCTTTAATTTGTATGCCCTTGCAGTCCATAAGATAATGCAGATTCTCTCTGAAAGTCATCGCCTTATCATAGTTATTTTTTACTCTTTTTTTGTTGAAAAGTATAAGATATTATCCTATAATAAAAGTTACGGGGTAATATCTTACCCGAATATCTTTTACGAGGAGTAAGAAAATGAAGCGAACAGCGTTTGTAACGGCAGTAATTTCGCTTGCGGCTCTTTTTTTGTTTTCATCTTGCGTTTCTCCTGCGAGAGTTGACACGGAGGCTGAAGAAACTCCGTCGTCGCTTGCCAAAAAGACGGAAACGGCAGGAAGTTCGGCGGGACTCAAGCGAAAAGTGGCGATTGCGCGATTTTCCAACGAATCGACGTATGCAAAAGGTGCGTTCTACGACAAGGAAAACGACCCGCTCGGAAAGCAAACCGTGGACATTTTGTCTGCAAAATTGGCGGCGACGGACAAGTTTATTTTGCTTGAACGGGCTGATTTGGACGCGATTACGGCGGAGAGGGAATTGCAGGGCGGAGGTTTTCAGACTATCGGCGCGGATTATCTCATCATCGGCTCGCTCACGAAATACGGGCGCAAAAACACGGGCGAGGCGGGCATTGCTTCCCGAAAGACGCGGCAGACCGTGGAAGCGGGCGTAAGTATTCGCTTGGTTGACGTATCGACAGGGCAGATTATCTACAGCGAGGAAGCCGAGGGCGTGGCGGAAACCGAGAGCAAGACGACGTTCGGTATGGGAAGCCAAGCAGGATTCGACGCAACGTTGAGCGACAAGGCGATTTCGGCGGCGATTGGGCAGCTGGTGGAAAATATCATCAATAATTGTCTTGACCGTCCGTGGAAGTCGTATTTCCTTTCGTATGAAGACGGCGCGGTGATTATTTCGGGCGGAGAGTCGCAGGGCGTGCGCGCAGGCAACACGTTTGATGTGATAAAGCGCGGAAAATCGGTGAAAAATCCGCAGACGGGAATGATGATGGAATTGCCCGGGCAGAAAGTCGGCTCGGTGAGCGTGGTGCAGACGGGCGGAGAGGACAAAAACAATGAATGGTCGCTTGTTACGGTTTCGGGCGAAATCGATGCGGCGAATCTTAATGAGTATTTTATTCAGGAGGTGAAATGATTTTTTTTCATCAGTTTATGCAAAAAATGCGCGGCTCTTTCAAAGCGGTTTTAGGCTGTTTTGCGCTTGTTCTGTGCGTGCTGCTCTCGTCTTGTATGACGAACGCAAACACGGAATCGCACGGCAAAGAAAACATCGCGTATTTGCAGATTGCTTCATCTCAATACAGCAAAGTTGAGGTGATTTTGGACGGCGGCGAGGGCTTTGTGGCAGAAACAAACGACAGCAAAAAGCGTGCAACGACGTACGAGCATACGTACAAAATCGCAGTCGGTGCGCACGATGTTGTGATAAAAGCCGGCGGCGAGGTTATTTTCAGCAAGAAGATTTTTGCTTCGAGCGGAGAAGTAAAAGTCGTGGAGGTACAATGAAGAAGTTTTTTTACAGTGCTTTGATAGGCGCAGGAGCTGCGTTTTTTATGTCGTGCGCGAGCAGTCAGCCGCCGCTGTATTACTGGGGACGCTACTCAAACAGCACATATCAGTACATCAAGGGCGGAAACGATGAGGATATGGCAGAGCTTATGAGCAGATTGGATACCGCTATCAACGAAGACGCTCCGAAATCTGCGCGCCAAGTGCCGCCGCCGGGGTTGTGCGCGGATTATGGCTATTTGCTTGCAAAATCGGGCGAGAACGATAAGGCGATTGAAATGTTCAAAAAGGAAAAGGCGTTTTATCCCGAAAGCACGCCGTTTATCAATGGTATTCTCAAAAAATTCGGTGTGGACGAAACGGACGAGGCAGTCGCGGCAGACGCAACGGGTGAAAACGCTGAGGCTGAAACTGCGGAAACAGAAACGGTGAGCGAGGAGTAACGTATGAAGACGAAAATTCAATTTTTACCGATTATGCTTTTGGTGTTGCTGTTTGCTTCCTGCGTGTCAAACCGCGGAATGAAAAAGGACGCATTTCCTGTGTTTTACGAAGAGAATCCGCCTGTTTCGGTGCTTGTTATGCCGCCGATAAATCAGTCGGACAACGTGGACGCAAAGGATTTCTTTTTCTATTCGCTCAATCAGGTTATCGGAGATGAAGGCTATTACGTCTATCCGTCTTTATTGACGATGAACACGTTGCAAGAAGAAAGCGCGTATGATTCAGAATTGTTTGTCGACGGCGACATTTCTTCATTCAAGCGTCTTTTCGGCGCGGATTTGTGCTTTTTTACCACGATTAAAAAGTGGAAAAAATCGGTTATTGGCACGAAAATCCAGATTGGCATTGAATATGTTTTGCGTTCAACAGAAACGGGCGAAATCGTTTGGAACAGAAATGGCGAGTTCACCTATAAGCCGAGTTCTGGCAGTGGTGGTTCTTTGATTGCGCTTGCCGTGCAAACAGCGGTGAATATGCTTGATACGGCTTTGACAGAAACCTTTAATGTTGCAAAAACGTGCAATTATCAGGTTATACCGGGCTCGTTGCCAGCGGGAAAATACTCTCCTGATTTTCAAAAGGACGGCGAAACGGAAGCGGGGGCAGAAAACGTGAAAGTTCAGTCCTCTTACGCGATGTATTAACACTTTTTAGCGTAACTCCAAAAAGTGCTAAGGGCGGTGCATTTGTGTATCGCCCTTTTTTGTTTTCGCATTGAGTATTTCGGTCGAAAAATAGTGAAGGGGGTAGAAAATGACGTATTGTGAAGAGATTTTGTTGCGCGACGGCAGAAAGTGTTTGTTGAGAAACGGCGAGGAAAAAGACGGAGAGGCGGCGTTAGAGTGCTTCAAGCTGGCGCACGCAGAAACGGATTTTCTTTTGAGCTATTGTGACGAAGACCACTTTACCGCTGATGACGAAAGCAAGTTTTTGAAAGACAAAAGCGAAAGCGCGGACGAAATCGAGATTGTCTCAGAAGTCGACGGCAAAATTGCGGGAATGGCGGGCTTCAAAAAGGTCGGCTCTCTGTTCAAGCTAAAGCACAGGGCGGAGTTCGGCATAAACGTTTTGAGAGAATATTGGCGGCTCGGCATCGGCAGTGCGTTGGTGAGGGCGTGCGTGCAATGCGCAAAGAAGGCGGGATACAAGCAGCTGGAGCTTGATGTGGTCGCGGAAAACACTGCCGCACTGCGTTTGTATGAGCGCGCGGGCTTTGTGGAGTTCGGCAGGAATCCGCGCGGATTTTGCTCTCGCCTGTCAGGGTGGCAAGAGCTGATTTATATGCGGCTGGAACTCGATTAGTTCATCGCAGGCGCGCTCGCTGCAAGGCTCAATACGGCGGAAACAGGAAGGTGCAAAACCGTCGCAATCTGTTCCGCGGTCAATGCCTTTGCGTCGAGCATTGTTCTGATAACTTCCGCCTTGCCCTCTGCTTTGCCCTGCAAAATGCCCTGCGAAATGCCTTTGTTCATAATTCTTTCAACGACATCGCACATCGAAACACCTCCTTTTTTCACTTTGATTTCATTATACACCGTTTCAAAAGAATTGTCGCCCGTTAGAGCCGTCATCATTTTCAGCAACGCGTCCACGTGTTTGATTTCATCTTTTGAGCCCTCGTAATCCTTTCGCAATCGCTTTGTTTGGAAATACTTTGCGATAATCTTGAAATCGCTCGTGAACTTTTCGATTGTTGCGTCTTCTAGCCACGCGATTTCAAACACATTTATTCTGTAATCGCTGACAAATGGCTTTAGCTCATCGGGAACAGAAAAACAGCCGCACAGATTTTTGGGAGCTGTCCATTTCCCCTCCGTGCCGAAATACAGCACCAACGTTGCAACAGGATAATTTTGTTTCAGTTTGTCGTCCAAAAGCTGTTGTTTGTAAGAAGCCCCGTCATAACTCATTACGCGCAGAGGCATTTTATAATCCTGCCGCGTCTGATTCTCAAAGCCGAGCAGCGAAATGCGTATTTTGCCGTGTTTCCAAAACTTTGAAACATCGCGCTCTTGTTCGTGCAGTTTGCCGTCAGCCTTGAACAGCGAATCTTTCGTGTCAGCTTCTAATTCATCTTCTTTTACAAGCGGCTTTCCGTCGAACAAAAGCACATTCACGATGTCGGCAAAAACATCGTTCCACGCCTCAAGGTTCTTTTCCGCTCTGTCTTTTTCCGCCATAATTTTATTATAATTGCCCTCTCAAAAAATGTATAGCCTGCAAAAAATGCTATTCACAAAATCGCAGGTTTTACTTTTTTGCGCGGTACAAAATATGAATGAGCCGCTTTACAAAAAGAAAATCAGATTCTGAAAGTTTTTCAAGTTCGCTTACAACGCCACTTATATCTTTAGAATCATTTTCAGCGTTCTCTTTTCCGAAAACAAGCTCTTCTACAGAAATTCTCAATGCACGCGCGATTTTTACAGCTGGCTCTACCTGTGGCTGACTGCCGTTCGTTGCAAGATAATGGTCAAGCGTGTGTTTGCTGATTCCTGTCATCTCGGCAAGTTCTTTTACTTTTATATCTTGATAGCTTAGTTCTTCCTTTAGATTTTCTCTGAATCCCATACATCTTATTATTCATAAATGCCTATAATTTTTGCCTTGACAATTCTAAACTCAATAATTACAATGCTTTTGTATTCAAATTTGAATAATTACTATTCATATCTTACGATTTTAAGGAAGAGTTTTATGATTGACGAAGAATCTTCAAAGCGAATAACTGCCCTGCGATTTTTGCTGATTGTATTTGTTGTGTTTTTGCATGTAACGCCAGATTCTGCACGATTTGAACTTTCAGAACCTCTCGTATTTGTATGGATAAAAAGCGCATTTCTTGCAATTTGCAATAGCGCAGTGCCTCTATTTTTCTTGTTCGCAGGATATTTGCAGTTTTCAAAAAATGATTCATACGCTGTGCTTTTGAAAAAAAGAGTAAAAAGCCTGCTTGTGCCTTATATTTTGTGGACGCTAATTTGCTTTTGTTTTTATCTCGTTTTGCAGGCGTTGCCGCAGTTTTCGAGTTATCTCAAGAGTGAAGATGTGATACGAAATTGGCGCGGAATTGATTATCTCAACGCGTTTTTTTATCATAATCCAACGGAGAGCCTTCATCAGCCGCTTGTCGGGCAATATTGGTTTGTGCGAGAATTGATGATTTTAATTGTTGTATCACCGATTTTGACGTTGCTTGCAAGAAAAATGAAAGACGCCGTGCTTTTATTTATTGTGGCGAACTACATAATTGGCTTTCCGCTCGGTTTTCTTGTATCGACACTTTCTCTGTTTTTTTATATGGCAGGATTTTATTTTGCAGAGCATAAGATTTCGTTTTTTGCGCTTGCTGATAAAATAAAATGGAAAGAATATGCAGTTCTTTTTATGTTGATTATGGCGGCAAAAATAAAAACTCAGATACATTTTCACGGCTTGGATACTATTTTAAGTTGTTTGATAATGCTAAAATTGTCTAAGCAGATTGTCAATTCGGAAAAATTTTGGAAATGCGCAAAATATCTCGCTGGTTTTTCGTTCTTTTTGTATTCAATACACTGGCCATTCATCGTAAATCCCTTAAAAGCCGTATGCCTAAAACTTATTCCGACTTATTCGATTTATAGCGTCGCGCAGTTCATTGTTCCTGGCGTGTTGTGCGTTGCAATAGGCACGGGATTGGGCATTGCACTAAAGAAAATCTGCCCGCCATTGTTTGCTCTTCTCAACGGCGGACGATAATCGTTTTCTTGCGTGGTTTCAGAAAAAATTATTCCCCGATTTTTTCTTTTGTCCAATCTTCAACCTTTAAGGCTCTAATTCGCTCAAATTCCCCTGTGTTGTGTGTAACCAAAACAGCGTCATGAGCCAAAGCAACGGCAGCTATCAGCATATCGTTTGAACCAATCGGCGTTCCTGATTTTGCAAGTTGTTCACGAAGTTCTCCGTAAATTTTTGCTTCTCTTTGCGTGAAAGGCACAATTTCAAAAGGTGAAATAAATTGCATTGCAACTTTGCTTGTCTGTTCGTAATTGCGTGAATGACGAGCTCCGTATTCCAATTCAGCCACAACTATCGAGCATACCGCAATATCGCTAACGGGAATACTCAGAAAGTGCGACAAAATCGGCTTTGTGTATTTTTTATTGTTTGTTGCATCGATGACAACGTTTGTGTCTAGCATGTAAAGCATTACAAAATCACCTCGCCATCAAGGTCGATAGGAATATCTTCTGGCTCAACAAACGAGGGGTCGTTCAAAGAGGCAAAAAGGTCAAAAAAACCTTTGGGATAAGTGTGCCGAAAATCTTTTGGGCGTGTATCTTCTGTGGCTTTGTTTTGGGCATCAAGCAAATTGGAAAGATATGCTATCAATGCTATTTTATCAGACTGCGACAAATTAGCGGCTTCTTTTGCGATTGATTCGTAAGACATATTTTCCTCCTTATCAACATTAGACCTGTTCGATAATTGTCATTATCGGGCTCGACCCGATAATCTGAGGCAC
>CALDID010000145.1 GCA_937901865.1 uncultured Treponema sp. | reverse complement strand
ACTAATTCATTTTTATCCAAAATCTCAAAATTATTATTTTCAATTTTTTTCAAATATTTATTTATTTTCGCAAATAAAATATCACATTTTCTAATTTCGAAAATGATTTCAAAGTTTAATTGTTCAAAAAACTCTTTTGATTTTTTGAATTCATCTGGCTTATTATTATTCATTTTATATTTAGGTATACTAATCTTGGATAAATATTGTAGTTTATAATAAATATGTCTCAAAATATATCCATAATCTTCTTTTAAATAAAACAAATCTTTAATATTATTTCTTTTCAATTTTTTATTAATTATTAAAAAATCACCGATTATACCTTCGAAATTATTTTTGCCTAAATATAAAAATGTTTCTTTTTCAGACATAAAGGATACCGACAGGGGGACAGGAAACATTTTTATATCCTGCACAAATTATTATAAGCGGCATCAAAAGGGCGGAATAAATCAAGTTATACGAAGGGTTACTGATGAATTGCAAAAACACGGGAATGTCCATTCTGTATATTTTGATGATAAAAACGGATTGTGCTATTGTGACAACAGTCGCACTGTAAAATTTATTGCATCGGATATAGTTTTGTTTCTGGACATCGAGCTGCTGTTGCCTGCGTATGAAAACTACATACATATGCTGTCTGAAAATGGAATAAAAATTTTTACTTTCATACACGATTTAATTCCTATTCGTTTCCGAAAATATTCAACAATAAATGTCAGACGCTTCAAAAATTTTGTGGACGCCGCGCTTCGTCTTAGCGACGGCATCATTGCAAATTCAAATTTTGTTATGAATGACATCAAAGATTATATTCAACAAAATTCAAAAATACAAACACGGCAGAATATCTCGTTTTCTTTTACGCATTTGGGCAGCGATTGTATAAAAAAGAATTTTTCGTCAGATGAAAAGAAAGACACAAAGAAAAGGCCTATACGTTTTTTAATGGTAAGCACGATTTCTCCAAGAAAAAGGTATCCACAGGCGGTCAAAGCTTTTGATATCCTTTGGAGGAGAAATTATGATGTAACCCTGACCATTGTTGGCAGAACTGTTCATGAGAATCAAAAGGATGCAAAAGTCATAAGAAAAAATAAGCAGCTCAACAAAAAGCTTTTTTGGTTTTCGCAGGGAATAAGTGACGAGGAACTGCAGAAATTATACGAAAGCACGGATGCCGTAATATTTGCAAGTGAGGCAGAGGGATTCGGATTAGCAATTACAGAAGCCGCATCATACAGCAAGCCCCTGATAATTCGAAACATTGCTGTTTTCAGGGAAGTGGCAGAAAACGGTGCATTTTATTTTGACGGTTTCAGGCCTGGGGAGCTTGCAAGTGCCATTGAAAGCTGGATTAGCCTGTATAAAAAAAATGAACATCCAAAAACTGAAAGCATAAATTCGATTTCATGGACTGAATGTGCAGAAAATATCTACAAGGCAATAGCAGGAGAATAAACGGTGAAAGAAACAACAATCGTAACGGCTTTTTTCGACATTGGACGCGGAGATTTCAATATCGTACGCTGTGAACCTCGTTCTGTTCAAAAATATATGGACTATTTTGACTTTTGGGCAAGAATAAAAAACACAGTGATTGTCTACACTCAATCAGAATATGCAGAGCGGATAAAATCCATCAGAGCAAAGTATGGCAGGGAAAAGGAAACCATTGTCATTGAAATCGACAATATTTTTTCTGTGGAAAAAGATATTTTTTCAAAAATGCTCTCTATTGAAAAAAATGCAGATTTTCACAACTTCCGCTACTGGGATGAAGAAGTTTCCAACCGTGCCGATTATGACTACATTATGCTGATGAAATACTGGTGCATGAACGATGCCTTTGCCAAAGGGCTGTTAAAAGCTGATGTTTGCTGGTTTGATTTTGGCTTCAATCATGGCGGGGAAAAATTTTTGCATGCAGATGAATTTGATTTTTATATTGAATCAAAAATAGAATCCAGCAAAATCAATCTTTTCTATTTGCCTCGGAAATGGAATCCTGACACTGTTCATGCAGGACTTGCCCTGCAATACCAGTTCGATACGATTGCAGGACCTGTAATAATCATGCCGTGCGTGCTGTGCAAATCTCTTTGGGAAATGACAAAAGCAGCAATGCTATCATTAATCTCATTGGATTGTATTGATGATGACCAGCAGCTTTTGCTCATGTCATATCATCTGCATCCCGAATTATTTGAACTTTACGAAGCTGATTGGTTTTTGCCACTTAAAAAATATTTAGGGGGAGAACATTTGACCGTACGTCCTCCAACAGCAGAGCAAAAAAAATCATTAGTTAGGAAAGTACTTGGAAAAATAAAGAGGACTTTTTTTAAAAAGAAGCAGAGTCATAAAAAGGATTACCAAAAACGGATTTGGGAGCTTTCTTCACAATGGTATTCATCTTAATTCATCTATATGTGCGCTTCTTTGCATTTGCAGTTCTATTATTTTGTTCAGCACACTCGGAATGAAATGGGTCTACAACGCAAAAGAATCTTGCGGCTTTAAGTGGAATAATATCGAAGAACTTGTGTCGCTTACAGAAAATCTCGTAAAAAATCCTGATAGAATAAATGAATTGCGAAAAAATACCGTTTTACGCTCAGAATTGTACACAAAACAAGCCTTTGAAAAGTCTTTTAAGGCAATTCTTGCAAACAATGTACTGGAAAAAATTTGAAACTTTCGCATAAATTAACAGGTCTTTCAAAAATAAAATGGCATTTAAAGAAGCTGTTGAACACACTACATCTAAAAAATTATGCAGATTTTAGAAAACCTCGTGATGTAATTTCATAATTTAATTTCAACATGTTGCAGGTAGATGAAAAATTTTATATAATTATGGCAGTTTTGATGATATTTTATAGAATATCTCAGTTACTGTTAGCATAAGTATTTATTTTGCAGTGCATAGAGAATATATATGAATATAACTACTGTTAGTATATCAAATTTTCGTTCAATAAATGAGTTATCCATTTCTGGTTTTAAGCAGTTTAATTTGATTTTAGGTGAGAATAACTGCGGAAAGAGTTCTTTTATTGAATCAATCCAATTTTGTTTAGGACTTCCGAACGGAATGCTTCTTAATCAAATAAATACAGCGAGAAGACTTTTTAACAATGACATTTTAACAGCTTTTCATAATCTGAATTATGAAAAACCTATAAGATTTTCTCTTACAACTGATAAAAAAGAAAGCAGAATTCTTTTCTCACCTACATGATAAAATCAGGATTTGAAAAATAGTTTTTTATGCTATACTCTTCGTTACGGAGTTATACCAATGTTTTTACAGAAAAATGAAAATCAGGATATAGAATTCAAACAGTCTTGGCGAGACGAATACCTCAAATGGATTTGTGCATTTGCAAATTCTAACGGAGGGAAACTCTATATTGGTGTAAAAGACAACGGAGAAGTCTGTGGAATAGAAGATTTTCATAAACTCACGGAAGATATTCCAAACAAAATACGTCATACAATGGGATTGCTCTGTGAGGTAAATCTTTTATCTGACAAAACTTTGAAGTATTTTGAGATTGGTGTTGAAAAATATCCTTTTCCTGTAAGTTATCACGGAAAGTATTACAAAAGAATAGGCTCCACTCTTCAGAAAATATCAGGTCTTGAACTTGACAAACTAATTCTTTCAGTGCAAGGTCGAACATGGGATAGTATTCCCGTTCCATACATAAAATCAGAAGATTTGGATAAAAAGGCAATCGAGAGATTCAAGCAAAAAGCGATAATGAGAGAGCGTTATACAAAAGAGGCACTTGATGTTTCAAGCGAAACTTTGATTAGAAATCTTTTGGGCTATGAAAATGAATATCTCACACGAGCCGCGATGATGTGTTTTTATGATAACCCTGAAAAATTTTGTTCTGGTGCATACATAAAAATTGCATATTTCCAGACAGATGCAGATATTGTTTTTCAAGACGAAATTCACGGAGCTCTTATAAATCAAGTTGATGAAGCCCTTGATTTGATTTACACGAAATATATGAAAGCTCTCATCGATTATGACGGTATTTACAGGCGAGAAACATATTTTTTCCCGATAGATGCGTTTAGAGAACTTTTGCTTAATGCCGTTATTCATAAAGATTATATGCAGCCATACCCGATTCAGATAAAAGTTTATCCTTCAAAGATTTTGATTTGGAACATTGGAGCAATGCCAGAACAAATAAAAGTAGAAAATCTTTATGAAACGCATTTTTCTGTGCCACGCAATCCAAATATTGCAAGCGTTTTCTTTAAGTGTGGTTCTATTGAGTCTTGGGGACGCGGATATTATAACATTGCACAATATTGCAAAGCGCAGGACGCAGTTTTGCCAATTCCAGAAGAAAATTCTGGCGGAATTGTTGTGCAGTGTAATGCAAGTGAAAAATATATAAAGCTTGCAGAAAAATGGAACATTACAAATAATGATGAAAGTTCACCAGAAAGTTCACCAGAAAGTTCATTGACTACTGCTCAAAAAATACTTTTCTTTATGAAAGAAAAGCCAAGTATCACAACTCAGGAGATTGCAGATAAGATTGGTATATCAAAGCGTGCTGTTTTGAAGCAAATTGCAAATTTGAAGGGCAAAGTAGAACATATTGGCTCAACAAAAAAAGGTTATTGGAAAGTAAACGAGGAATAAGAGGTATTTATTGTGTCTTTTTTTCATAAATTACAAACTGCCATCCAAAAAGCAAAAAATGGTGAATTCTTTTCTCACCTGCATGATAAAATCATGCTTCGACTGATTAAAAACAAAAATGTATTTTCAGAATACAAGAAATCGCAAGCATATTATAAACTCAAAAAACGATACTCAAAATTTCTTATCAAAGATAATACTTCTGCTCCTTTTTCAGCAGAAGAAACTTTTCATGTTTGGACATGTTGGTTTCAGGGAGAAGAAAATGCGCCCGCACTTGTGAAAGTCTGCATAGACAGAATGAGAGCTGTTTTTGGAAAAGATAATATCACTGTTATAACCGATGAAAATTTTGGTGATTTCGTCACACTTCCTGATTACATTTTGCAAAAATACAAAAGAGGCTTTATTTCAAGGGCTCATTTCTCTGATATTTTGAGAATTGAACTTTTATATCTATATGGCGGACTTTGGCTTGATTCAACAGTGTTTTGTTCTTGTAAGAATGTTCCAAGCTATATTGCTAACTCAAATTTATTCGCTTACAAAAACATAAATCTCACTCGAAACGATATAAATCCTATTGTTGCATCAAACTGGCTTTTGAGAGCCGCAAAAGCAGAGAAAATCATTGGTAAAACACGTGAACTACTTTTTGAGTATTGGAAAACCGAGAAAACTGTTGTGAATTATTATATATTTCATATTTTCTTTGCATTTGCCACAGAAGTTTATTCTGACGAATGGAAAAATGTTCCGTCGTTTCCTAACACTTCTCCACACGTGTTGCAGTTTGAGTTTTTTGCGCCTTATAGCAAAAAGCGTTTCTCTCAGATTGAAAGCATGTCGGATTTCCACAAACTGAATTGGAAAGCTCAAAAGCCTATGAACAATGAAAGTCTATATACATTCTATGATTTTTTGCTAAAAAACGCGACGAAAGAATAAAATTTAATATACTGTATTTATATATAGTCAAAAGAAAACAAATTGAGTATCATTAGATATATGTATATAGATAGAACAATTACATTAGAGTCTTCAAAACTTCCTCAAATGCTCAAAGATGATTTTTCGGATTTGCAACGCTATTATGACGATGGTGACTGGTTCAATTTTGGTATCACTTTGGAAAACTCTGTGCCGTCCATAAAGGCTTTTTACGCAAACGGTACGATTGATGGTGAAATGTTTAAACTCATACAAAGAAAATACGGGATTGTGTGATATGGATATGATTGATTTTACTGATTGCTTGCAAAGCCTTCGTGTTTACGGAGGAAGTGCTGGAAGAAAAAATGGCATTATATATAATGGAAAAAATTATCTTGTAAAGTTTCCTGGAAGCACATCGAAAATGCAAAATGTAGCAATCAGCTACACTAATAGCCCATTGAGTGAATATATTGGCTCTCATATTTATGATATGTTGGATATCCCTGTTCATAAAACTATTCTTGGAAAGAAAGATGGAAAAATTGTTGTTGCTTGTGAAGACTTTTTGAGTGACACAGACCACCTTTATGAATTCGCTCAACTAAAAGTTACTTTTACACCTCATTTTGTAGATTCAAATGGAGAAATCACAAACGGAACAGGAACAGATTTGAAAGAAATTCTGCTTACTATTGAGCAGCATGATTTTTTGAAAAAAATACCACTTGTGATGAACAGATTTTGGCAAATGTTCATCATTGACGCTTTTATTGGAAATCCTGACAGAAATAATGGGAATTGGGGAATAATACTTCATTCTGATAAGACTTTTTCTCTTGCACCAGTTTATGACAATGGAAATGCTTTTAATAACAAATGGGATGATGAAAAAATAAAAACTGTCATTTTAGATTCACATTTATTCAAAAAAGAATCTTATGAGGCAAAAACATGTGTATTTACTCTAAAAAGCAAACGGATAAATCCATATCATTTGATACAAAATGCTGAATATAGTGATTGTAATGAGGTTTTAAGAACTTTTATTCCAAAAATCAAAGCAAAAATGCCTGATATTGAGGAATTTAT
>CALDID010000144.1 GCA_937901865.1 uncultured Treponema sp. | reverse complement strand
CCAAAAAGATAATCCTGCAAGGCGTACAGTAAAATGTTTTACGCCCAAAAAGATAATCCTGCAAGGCGTACAGTAAAATGTTTTACGCCCAAAAAGATAGTTTTGCAAGGCGTACAGTAAAATGTTTTACGCCCAAAAAGATAGTTTTGCAAGGTGTACAAAAAAATGTTTTGCGTCCAAAAAGATAATTCTGTACGGCGTACAGGAAAATGTTTTACGTCTATTTATTTCCTTTTGCAAGATTATGCGCTCGGCAAAGCATTTGGCAATTTTCTCTGCTTGTCGCGCCTCCCTTACTCCACGCAGTAACGTGGTCTGCGTCCATTTCGGTGATTGTCCAGATTGTCTTTTTATTCGGCGTATTGGAAATAGCACAAAATGGACAGTTTGAAATGCCCTTTTCTTTTGCTTCAGCTGTTTGCTTTTCGTAAACAAAACGTTTATCTTTCTCTTCAAAAATACGGATATTCAACAACTTTGTATCAACACAGCCGCCTAGAATATACTCAAAAATCCCGCTTTTGCTCTTTACGGCTTCGTCGTCAAACAACTCTTTTACCTTTTTATCCACTTCATCAGGATTGTACGGAGTGTCGTGATATTTCTCGTACAGTGCGCCCCATTTTAAGCCACACATTGCGTGCCATTCTGAGATAAAAACGTTCTGAATCCAAGCGATAACCGCATTAAAATAATCATTCAGTTCCGAAATGTCAGCGTTGTTTCGGTGTTCTGACATATAGGCTTCTTTCTTGCCTTTGCTTACCCAATCGAGAGCACACGCAAGATAATCCTGCCTCTTTACGTCGCCCTTGATGTATGTTCTCCATACGTCAATATTTCGATTTTGGCTGTTGGAAAAAACTCTTTTCGCTTCTGTTACAAACTTTCCCGAATAAATCGCGTTTAAAAGCTCCTGCTCGTTCAGCGGAATTCCTGCGATGTTAATCGTCTTGAACCATTCTTTTATCTCGCTTTCCTCTCCCTCGCAGATATAAATTAAGAGTTTTGTGTTCAAGATTTTCTCTTGCAAATCCTTTGCAAGACCAGAAAAGTAATTTTCCATACCGTTTACTTTTACTGCAAAATCATCAATTACATAGCGACCAAAACTTGTAATGCGCTGTTGCCCGTCCAAAACTTCAAACGAGTCCACGCCCGTTTTCACAAAGTACAAAATGCCAATTGGATAGCCTTTTATGATTGAATCAACAACAGCAGCGTCGCGCCGTCCGTCCGCATAGATATAATTGCGCTGATATTCGGGCTGAATTGTCAATTTTCCCGAAAGCCCAAACAAACCTTTTTCCTCAAGTTCATTGTAAGAAAATCCTTCGCTCACGTCTTTTATGGTGATTTCTGTGTGAAGTTCAGTCTTCATTGCTTTTTCTCCTTATAAAGATTCTCTTATAGACTTTTTCATTATTCACGGTTGCTTGAGCAATTCCGCTCGCTTCGTTCCATAATCCATTCGAGAAACCTTTCCCCTCACTTTCTGTTGCACCAATAATCTCAAATTGCTCAGGACAATATTTGTCCAAGAAACTTATCGGCACACCCATAACACCTGTATAATCGCTCGGAATTGCGTCAGTGAACGGCACTTCAAGCGCATCATAATTATCGTATTTTTGATAGCCGTATTCAAGAATTTCTTTGTGTCGAGAATACTTTCTATTAGTAGCAGCATCTAGTAAGGAAATTTTCTGATGGCGGCGACCGTGTTCAATATTAGAGTACCAACACGAATTCCCAAGTCGTGTAAAATCTCCTTTATAGCCTAGACGTTCCGCTTTCATCTTATCAGATTTCTTTACAATTGCTCCTGCAGGAACTCCGAATACCATATCAGAAATAAATCCTGTTCCGCCGAGCCACATTTTATTTTCCATTATGCGCGGAAAAATCTCTTTATAAGTGATTGCGTTCATATTGCCGATAACCGCAAATTCTTTCTTTGCCTCGAAAATCCACGCGATAAACTCTCGGAAAAGCGAAAACGGAGGATTCGTAACGATTACATCAGCTTCGTCCCGTAACGCTCTCACTTCGTCGCTTCTAAAATCTCCGTCGCCCTCAAGATAATTCCAATCGAGTTTTTCGATGTTCCGCGGCGGCTCGTCTTTGTCGGTCAATGTGAAAATCTTGCCGTTTTTTATCGACTTCTCTGCATTATATTTAGCATTTTCAGTTTCAAACAAAGTCGGTTGCCAGTCAAATTCAGGCTTAGGCTCTTTGCTGTTGTATGCAAAACTTGTGCTGATGAGTTTTTTCAGACCCAATCGGTCAAAACTTTGCGCAAAATATTTCGTAAAATTAGACCATTCGGGGTCGTCGCACGGGCAAAGCACCGTTTTTCCACGAAAGACATCTTTGTTGTAATATAGATATGCGTTCATTTCTTTTTCGATGTCTACATATTGTGTGTAAAACTCGTCATTTTTAGCGGATTTTGCTTTCTGTAAGTTTTTATTTGCCATGGTCAACCCTCCTTTTTTATTATAGCAAATAGAAATCCTCTTCGCAATAATTTTGCATACATCGCCTTGAAGATGAACGACCTCTTCATTGATTTTTTTACAGATATAGAATAGCATTGCCGCAAATGAAGATAAAATAATATGAAGAAAGATAATTCGGTTGTGGACGAAAAGACGTTTATCAACGCTGACGGGATTATGTTTCGTTCGATTTCGCTCTTGTTTCGCTCTGCGCCTGTTTTGGCGAGCCTCACGTTTCTGCTTGTTGCCCTTGCCTCTGCGGTTGATGCGGATAAGATAATCGTGCTAAGAGGCGGCACTGTGGCAGAAATCGGGCAACACGCTGAGCTTATGGCGAAAAACGGCTTGTATCGCACAATGTTTGACACGCAAGCCGAAAAATATCGCACCTAAATTACTGCGCGAGAAAAATCCAATCAAGCACATCGCTTGAAAGTCCCACTCTACACGTTTCGTAATGGTCTGCGCCATCGATGATTTTGAGATGAGCCTCTCCTCCCAGTTTTTGTATTTTCGCCACAATCTCGCTATTTGCCTTGATTTTCGGTGAAATCCCGCCATTTTCCTCCACTTCCTTTTTATTGCTTCCCACGGTGTCAAGCTCTCCGACAATGGCATAAATCGGGGTTTTCACGAGCTTTTTTGCGTCAATATTCTTTGGCGAAGTTGCCATAGCGATCGCCTTTGAAACGAAGTCTGGGTATCGGTTGACCAAAGACCACACGCCGACTGCGCCCTTTGACTCTCCTACAAGAAAAATCCGCGCTGATGCTGCGCCGTGTTCTTTCGCGAATGTTTCTACAAGGCTCTTCACGTCGTCTCCCAAGGCAATCCACGATAATTCAGAAGGGCTTTGCGGAGCTAAAACAAATACATTGAGCTGTTGCTTTTGTATGTAAGAAACGGCGTTCAAAAGCGTGTCTTTTTCAAGTTGCTTTTTGTTGTCCGTGCCGCTTGCAGAATTCCCATGCAAAAACACAAACAAAGCTACATCGCCGCTTGCCGAGTCAAAATGCTTGTACCGATACGGGATAACGGCTTTTTTACCCTGAAATTGTGCGGCGGCAAAATCGTCCGTGCTTACTTTCTCTTCTGCAAAACTACACACCGAAAAAGCTAAAAACAGTGCTGCCATAAAAAAGAATGTGCTATATCTATTCATATTTTTATTTTAGCACAGTTCATTTTATATATCATTAACGTACGATGAACAAGGATGAATCAATTTTAATAAACCTCACAGCAGGCGATTGAGCATAATTCTGCACACGAGAACTTGACGAACTGAAATATGCAATTAGAATAAAAAGTATGTCAGACAAACGCATAAAACTGTTTCACGGCTCAAAAAGCGGAATAAAAGGCTCAATAAGCCCTGTGAGCAGACATCTTTGTGATTTCGGAAAAGGCTTTTATATGGGCACTTCAAAAGAGCAGCCGATGACTTTGATTTGCAATTATGATAATGCAACGCTGTATGAGTTGGAACTTGATACCACAAATCTTATAGTAAAAGAGATTCCGCTACATCTTGATTGGGCTTTATTTGTTGCTTTTAATCGCGGACGACTCACAAAAGAAATCGCGCCCGCATTGTATGCAAAATATGCGGCATACAAAGACAATGTAGATGTTTTCAAAGGCTATATTGCGAATGACAGAATGTTTGTTGTTCTTGACCGATTTTTTGACGGCGAGATAACAGACGTTGCTCTTGTTGAAAGCCTTTCAGCCTTAAAACTTGGCTTGCAATATGTTGCGATAACGCAAAAAGCCTGTGATTCCATTTCGATAATAAATGAGCAAAAATTGACGGCAGAGCAAAAGCACGATTTGATTCTAAAAAGCGGCGAGAACAGAAAGCTTGGCGTTTCGCTTGCAAATACTATATGCCGCACATATCGCAGGGAGGGACACTATTTTGACGAACTTATCAAATGACACCTTTCATTCTCTTTCGCAATTCGAGCGGCAACTGTGCGGCATACAAGGCAAAATGTTTGAGCTGTCTGCAAAGCAAAATCTTTCCAGCAAAGAGTTTATCGATTTTTATATGCAAAGCAACACGGCACGCTTTTTTGATTTGCCGTATGACCGTACCCAATGGCTTGGCGAAGAGAGCCTCTTGCTCGATGTTTTGGAAGAAAAACAGGCAATGGCTCACGGCAATGTATACGATACGGACTGTCTTTTTTGGATAGGATACACTTACCGCTACTGGCATTTTCTCACACAACAAACGAGCCGTTCTATCGGGAAAAAATGCGACGCGCAAACAATGCACGCTTTGTATCCCGCCTATCACACGCTCGATTGCCAGCAGGCGATTGAGAGGATTTTAGAAGCATAGATATTCCGTTTTATTGCATAGAAATGCTTTTTTGCAGTGAAATGCTTGTAAAATGCCAAAAGTGTACTATAATTAACTTACTATGAAATCTGGTACATTGTTAAAACTGCAAAATGGCAGCGATGTCCGCGGAATTGCGGCGGAAGGCGTTGAGGGAGAAAAGGTCTTTCTGTCTTTTGAAGCTCTGAATATTCTATAATAAGCAATCTTTCTCAAATGTCTTTACAACTGTTTGCTTCTCGTATAACTGCACCAAACATAGAATCATCGCTGAAAAAGCAAGTTGCTTAACACTTTTGAATGTATATTCCATATCGTTATGATGCAACTCTTTTTAGATTTTGCTAGTGCTACAAAAATTTCTTGTACTCAAAAGCGATTTTATTTTTGATTAAAAATGCTCTTTTACAAAATTCCCCACATACGATAAAAAATCTTCTTTCATTATTTTTCTTGTTTCAAAAATAGAATTCGATGCATTTCTTAAAAATAAATCAGCTGGATTTATTTTTAACACATCAGAAATCTTGAATAATAAATCAAACGAAGGAAATTGTCGACCACATTCAATGCAGCCTATAGTCCCTGGTTGACAATTACACTCTTCTGCTAGTTTTGCTTGCGAGTATCCTTTTTGATTACGATAATACTTCAAATTAGAAATAAAGTCTTCCTTGTATGACATTTAATAACAAGTATAGACAATGTATTTTTATATTTAAATTGCTCTAAAATTAGTGAAAAATAAAAATATATGTGTTATAATTAGTAAAGAAATGATTTTACTTTGTATGAAAAGGTAAACGGGAGAAAATTCAATGCGAACTTACTATTGTGAATTCTGTGGACAAAAATTTTTATCAGTGCAGGCATTAACATCGGGAAAATGTATTCATCATCCTAATGGTAGTTTTAAAGGAACTCACAAACTTTATGAGGGAAATGAAAAATCGCAGTACATCTGTAAATATTGCGGACAGAAAGCATCTTCATTAGCTGGATTAGTCGTGAACAAATGTATACGACACCCAAAGGGAAGCTTCAAGGGAACTCACAGTCCTGCTCTGTAAGTTTATAAAAACTATGCCTTTGTAAAGGAGGATTCTTTATGATACAACATATAAAAGTATTCATTTGCTTTTTAATTATGCTTATTGCAAAGTCTGTTTTTGCTGATGATTTTACAGATATAATACATTCTATTGGAGTTTATTCTGCTTGTTTAGGGCAATATTCAGCAACACAGTTTGGAGGAACTTCTGAAGATGACCCAGAAGATTTTTATACTCCTCAAGTTATAGCTTCTTATTTGGCTGAACAATCAGGAGAACGAACTAAAACAGATACATTTTATGGCATTTGTTTTGATTATGCTAACTGTGCGTATGGATTTTTAAAAGAGAATGCATCTGAGGAGGATTATGCACCTGGAGGACTGCGTAAAAATCAATTTTTTATCGCTGTTTCTGCCGATGACCCGAATATTATCGAGTTATCATCTCCTGTATCAGCAAAAGAAGGCATAAAAAAGTGGAATGGAGTTCATGTTAAAACGTACGGTAATGATAGTTATAAAGAAGTTAGAACTCATTATGATTGCACCTGTCATGCGTGGTTATGGATTCAACGATATGATGGCGTTTGGTTTTGGGTTGATCCGACATGGACTGATAACTTAGGTTATGTTGTTTATGGGTATGTTGGTAATGGCAAGGAAATACAATGCCGTCCAGATAAAGATTGGTGTGTAAAATATCCGTCAGAATTGGACTTACTACCAGAACCTCCAAAGTGTGGAGAAAAAAGTAGCACATATAAAGATCCCGTTTTAGAGCAACAAGAAGTTTATATAAAAGACAATGAACTATACTATTGGGAATTCACAGTTCCTAAAGCTGCAAATACCATAGGAATTCATTGTGTGAGTGATGCACTTTTTTATAACATAATGTCTTTTGCTGTGGTTTCTACAGAAAATGATATAGAAAAGTTTCATCGGCAATGTTTAGGTTACTCAGATACTGTTCGCTACATACCTGGGTCATATAAACCAAAGACTCAAATATATAAGGTAAATTTCGATAACTTGAAGCCTGGCAAAACATATTATTTTTGTGCTTTTAAGGGAAGTGCATTCTTTGCAAGCAGTCAGTATGTACTTCAAATGCTGATTACTTGGTAAACAATAATAACTTGGAGGTCTTTTTTTTATGTTGGGATTAATATTTTTTGTGCTAACAATAGTTTTAATTGTTCGCTTTTTTTCTCGCAAAAATGAAAAATGTCCATTTTGTGCGGAGAAAATAAAGAAAGGGGCAACTGTTTGTCGCCATTGTGGCAGAGAAATTCCTGTAACAAAGGAATTCTCAAAGTCTAAAACAAATGCTAGTGGTTCTGGAATAGAATCAGGACGGAATGTCCTTTTTCAAGAGATTAAGTCAAACAAGCAATCTTTATTCTTGTTTCTTTCTTGCGTATTTATGTTTATTCCTGTATTACTTTCTCTTTTTCCTTATAAAGGACATATTTTTTTTGTAATTCCTAAAAAAATAATTATTCGCCCTGGTTTCATAACTACTATGTATGCAGTTTTTATGTATTCATCATTGCTTGTAAGAGGAATAGTAGATATAGATTTGAAAACTGAAAAAACTCCTATTCTAGTTATGGAAATAGTTTTGCTTTCTCTGAATGTACTTTTCATAGCTTCCTTTTTATCTATTTTTGTTAACGCAAAAACATTTTTGGGAGTCAGTTCACAGGCATTATTTATATTTGCTATAGCACTTTCTTGGCTTGGTGTGAAATCCATTGCAGGATATGTATGGGTACTTTTATTTTTGCTATCACTTGGGAATATATCAAAAATAAATGAATCAATGGATTTTTTGGGTGCTATATATGTACTTTCTGCTTTCATATCAATTGCATTTCAGTTTATTCCAAACAATAAGTTTTCTGAATTGGCACAAGCATTCAAGTCTGATTTCAAACTTGCAAAAACCGAAATACAAGAAGATTTGAGTGAAGCAAAAGAAACTACAGAAAAGATTATAAAAGCAAGTGCAGGTGCGGCTGTAAATTACTCTTCCGCTTCAAATGGTACTCCTGTTTTCTCATCAGAAAAAGTAAGTTCAGATTTGGTAGAGAAACAAGAATAAACTCTATTGCTAACGCAAAAATTCCTTGATTACATCACTAGGTAACCAAGGAATTTTTTATTGTTCCTACTAATTAGCTTCTTTTCATAAAGTAGGAATAATCTTTTTTTTCACTCATAGAAATGCTTGTAAAATGCCAAAAGTGTACTATAATTAACTTACTATGAAATCTGGTACATTGTTAAAACTGCAAAATGGCAGCGATGTCCGCGGAATTGCGGCGGAAGGCGTGGAAGGAGAAAAGGTCAATCTCACTCCAATCGAAGCAAATGTGATTGCGCAAGGCTTTGCCCTGTGGCTTTCTAAAAAGACGGGAAAGAGCGTCGAACAACTCAAAATCGGCGTTGGTCGCGACTCTCGCATTACGGGAGAAAGTTTGTCGAATGCGGTGCTTAGTGGATTGGGCGCGCTTGGCGTGGAAACCGTCGATTGCAAAATGGCGACAACCCCTGCAATGTTTATGTCGATTGTCTTCGATGAAACGCATTTCGACGGCTCGGTGATGATAACCGCAAGCCACCTTCCGTTTAACCGCAACGGCTTGAAATTCTTTGACGCGGACGGCGGTCTTGAACACGACGACATTACGGCAATTCTTGAGAGCGCAGAGGATTTAAGCGAAAAAAGCGCAGAGAAACAGGCAAGCACGTTCGATTTAATCGCTTTGTACGCTTCTCATCTGTCAAAAACAATCAAAGAGGGCATAAAGGGCGCGCCGAACAGCGACAAACCGCTTGAAAACCTCAAAATCGTGGTGGACGCAGGCAACGGCGCAGGCGGTTTCTTCGTGAGCGAGTTGCTCGACAAGCTCGGCGCAAACACGACGGGCAGCCAGTTCCTCAATCCCGACGGGCTTTTCCCCAATCATATCCCGAACCCCGAAAATAAAGCGGCGATGGAGTCAATTCAAAGCGCAGTCCTTGCCAATAAAGCAGACCTCGGCTTGATTTTCGATACCGACGTAGACCGAATGTCCGCAGTCTTCAGCGACGGCACGGAGGTCAACCGCGACGCAATCATTGCGCTCTCTGCGGCAATCCTCGCGCCTGAGTATCCGCACAGCACGATTATCACCGACAGCGTAACGTCCGACCGCCTCACGCGCTTCCTCGAAAACGAACTGGGGCTCAAACACCATTGCTTCAAGCGCGGCTATAAGAACGTTATCAACGAGTGCAAGCGGCTCAATAGAGAGGGCATCGTTTCACCTTTGGCAATGGAAACGTCGGGACACGGCGCGCTCAAAGACAACTATTATCTTGACGACGGCGCATTTTTGGCGGTGAAGATAATCATTGCGCTTGCAAATGCACGGCTTCAAGGAAAGAGCCTCGAAAGCCTTATCGAAAAGCTCGAACCGCTCGTTGAAGACAAAGAAATCCGCTTCAAGATAAACTGCGAGGATTTTTCTGGCTATGGCGATGAGGTGCTTTCGGCGTTCAAGAAGAGAGCCGAAGAGAAAGGCTACACCTTGCCGAAATCTTATGAAGGCGTGCGCATTTCGTTTAACGACGATGAGAAAAAAGGCTGGTTGCTTTTGCGAAAATCGCTGCACGACCCTGTGATGCCACTGAACATCGAGGGCGAGCGCACAGGCGATGTCGATAAAATCTTTGCGGCGGCAAAAGAGCTGTTAGCGGGATTCGATAAGCTCTGTTAATCGGTTCTTTCTAAGGCGATACGGTGAGAAGAGTGCGTTAGGCATTTGTGCGCAGTATCGCCTCTATTTCTTCTTCTGTGCAAAAGACTTCGCGAGAGAGCGCAATGCGGCGTATTGAACTCTTTTCTTCAGCTGTCAGCGCAATGTGCTTTTCTTTCGTTATGTACTCAATTAAATCCTTTATAAACTCAAACGGGTGATACTGTGCAGAAATCTCAAGCGCAGTATGCTTCTTGGAATACTTTTTTTCTATTTCGGGAGTGATTTCGATGCCGCGCGCAATGAGTTTTTTCGCTTGGTTCGGAGTCAAAACGAGTATCGGAGAGCGCAGAAGCTCGGCAAACGCTGTTTCACCGACAAGGCTCGCCGCCTTTTTGAGCAAAGCAAGCCTGTTCTTGCAAGCGGCATTACAGCAAATAGAGCCTGTAACGATATTCGCTCCGTCAAACGTCAGCTCTCTTGCGCTCACTCCGCTTCTTAACAAGCCTTCCGCTTTCGATATGTCCCCCGTTTCAAGCAATGCTTTAATTGCCTCTTCATTATCGCTCATCTGCTCACCCCCGTTTTAGTGCAGGAAAATTATGCTTTTATGTCGAAAAGGGTGCTGGTGCAAACGAGGATTTCTTTTCGCTCACACTTGCCGTTAGAAAATCTCGTTTCTATGCGAAGCGAATATTTACCCGCACTCACATCTCTCGGCACATTAAACATCAGCTCTTTCGGCACATTGCGCAGCAATTTCGGGATTTTTATCCACGTTGTTCTATCTGCGCTCACCGTACCGTCTTCGCTTGCTTTCATCAAATACACGCCAGAGCCATCTCCGCCAACCTTTATATTCTCTCCAGCCACTCCGAGCGCGCTTCCTGCGACAACCGAGCCATCATCGCTCTCAAGCCCCTTCACGCTTGTAATCTCAATCAAGTATTGCGCGCTTTCAACATCGCTCAGCGTCAAATCTTTCACCGAGTCCAACACCATCTGCGAAACCGTAGAACGCACCGTGAACTTGCCCTGTGTCTTTGCCTCTGTAGAGTTTTTCACATTGCCCTGAAGAGCTGGATAAAGCGTTACAAGGTCAAGGATTTTCACCGAGAAGCCCTGCCGCAAAAAGCTCAAAATCTTGTCTTGATACACCTCAAGATAATGGCTCATTCTGCCCGTGTCAACGCCCTTGTTGTCGTCTTTTATAGACCGCATCGTCATCTTGACGGTAACGAGCTTTTTATCAAGCTGCACATAAAAATCGTCGTCAGAACTCAAGTTGTTCTTTCTCAATTTTCCGCTTACTTCAGATTCAGGCAAGTCGCCAGTTGAAACCAATTCATTTTCAGCCATTTTTTTCTCCTATATGATAAGTTATTTTGAGTATAACACGCTCTTTTTACCTTGTCGAGTACTTTATACTTACTAATCGTGAGTACTGGTTTAGACTAAGCGAGGGTACTGACTTAGTCTAAGCGAGGGTACTGGTTTACACTAAGCGATGGTACTGTCTTAGTCTAAGCGAGGGTACTGACTTTTTATCTTCTTCGCCTGTCGCGCATCGCCAAAAGGCGCAAGAGGTTCGCTACTGCGGTCAATGCGCTTGCGACATACGTCATCGCGGCGGCGGTCAAGACCTCTCTCACTCCCTTTAGTTCTTCGTCGTTCAGTGTGCCTGTTTCTTTTAATATGCGCAAGGCTCTAAAAGAGGCGTTGAATTCCACAGGAAGCGTGATTAAATAGAAAGCAACTGCGCCGCTAAAAAGGATAATCCCCAGCTCAAGCAAAATCGGCACGCCTGCGAGCAATCCTAACACCGCGAGCGTAGGACCTGCTTGGCTTCCGATATTCGCGACGGGAACGAGCGTGCTTCTCAACACAAGAGGCGCGTAGCCGACTTTGTCTTGAATAGCGTGCCCTGTTTCGTGCGCGGCAACTCCTACGGCAGCGATAGACGTGGAGGAATGGACGCTTTCGGAGAGGTTCAAGGTCTTATTTGAGGGGTTGTAGTTGTCGGTTAAATATCCGCGTACGGCACGAATAGCAACGTTCGTAATGCCGTTTGCGCTCATCAGAATTGAAGCCGCCCGCGCGCCTGTAACGCCCTTATAGCTTTGCACGCGAGAATATTTTGCAAATGTGCTTTTCACTTTCATTTGCGCCCAAATCGATAATAATGCGGCGATTGCCAATAAAATATAATAGTTATTCATAAAAAGGAGTATAGCACTTATTTTTCTTTTGTGATACAGTTGATAGGAAACTTTTAGAAAGACATCAGAAGGGACTGGGGCGCAAAACAGCCTATAGTGCGCGTGGCATAAAAAAAAGGCGTTGGGCTGTAAAGGAGGAAGAACTGTGCCCAACGTCTTTTTTCTTTCTTGCTGCGAGTATTACTATACTATTTATCACAAAATAAGTCAATAGAAATACTGGATTTTAAGCGAATATTTGCGAAAATAGTTGAATATTTCGCAAAGGAGTGCAAAGCTATGACGAAAATAGGAATAATTGGCGCAATGGATATTGAAGTACGCCTTTTGACAAGCAGAATGACGGGCGCAGACGGAGTTGGCGAGGCAGAAAAGACGACGATTGCTTCTGTTACCTATTACGACGGGCAAATTGACGGCGTGAATGTGGTTGTGGTGCGCAGCGGAATCGGCAAAGTGAATGCGGCATTGTGTGCGCAGCGTCTTGTGCTTCTTTTCGGCGTGTCGCACATCATCAATACAGGCATTGCAGGGGCGGTGGCTCATGGGTTGAGTGTGCTTGATATGGTGATTTCTTCCGATGCAATGTATCACGATTTCGATGTTACGCCCTTCGGCTATCAGTCTTGCGTTGTGCCGCAAATGGAGGTAAGCGATTTTGTCGCCGATGAAAAGCTGGTTTCTTTGGCAAGCAAGGCGTTTGAAGAGCTGAGCGCAGATAAAGAGTCGGGCTTTGAGGGGCATAAGTTGGTAACGGGACGCGTGGCGAGTGGCGACCAGTTCATCTCTTCGCAAGTGCAAAAAGCGCATATCCGTACGCTGTGTAATCCTGCGTGCGTGGAAATGGAGGGAGCGGCGATTGCTCACGCGTGCTACTTGAACAAAGTGCCGTTTTTGATTATCCGTTGTATCAGCGATATGGCGGACGACGGCGGAGAAAGCACCTATTCTTTCAATGAAGACACGGCGGCGAAGATGAGTGCAGAGCTTGTGCTGAAAATGCTGCCGGAGATTCGGGCATAAGGAGAAGGCGTTTTATGAAAGAAGAACTGGAAAAGGCTGTCAGGGCGATTATAAAATCATCCGTCGAGTGCTATGCGTCAGCGTTTTCCGACCGGCATTTGTCGGAGATTGACGACGAGGACGGCACGATAAATATGAAAATCCACAATGTTTTCATTGCGGCACTCGGCGCGGACATTCAGTATTATTCGGCTCTTGCGCGCTCGCTCGACAGCAGCCTCGGCAATATGCTCGAGAAAATGGCTATCAACATCGCGACGCTCAATTACGATGTTACGCAGCACGTCGAGGGAAGCATTTTCCGCGAGCAGACGGAATACATCGCCGACATTCTCGAGGAATACAAACGCCACGCGCGAAAGCCGTCGCTTGCGGATTACGCGGACATCATTCAGAAGAGGAGCGCAGCGGGCGAGATTTCCAAGCGGCATGAGAGCGATTATTATCTTCACGACGATGAAACGGATATGCACTATCTCATCGAACTGAAAATCGGCGGCGACTTGGACAACAAAAAGGCGCGCTCGGAGAAAGAAGCGCTGCTCGAACAGTATTGCATTCTTTCCAACAAACTGGGGTCGCAGGACAAAGTGAAGATTTATTTTGCGACGGCGTACAACCGCTACGGCGAGGGAAATCCGTGGAGACAGGGGCGCGTATTGCAGTTTTTCGCCGAGGAGGAACTGCTCATCAGCAGCAGTTTCTGGAATATGGTCTGCAAATCCCCCGACGGCTACGATGTTGTGCTGGACGAATATCGGAAAAACGCACATTTCATAATTGCTGCGTTGGCAAGAATAAAGAGTGTCTATCTGCCTAATTCTTGAGAAGAGATTTTTATGGACGGAATGATAGGCTGGGAACACGCACGTATCCAACTGGGAGACAGCAAGAAACTTATAAAGGCTATCCCCGACAAATCGATAGATTTTCTCTTTACAGACCCGCCGTATAACATCGGCAAACATTCAACGGGGAATATTCCTTTGCATGGGAGAACGCCGATGAATAACGATGTCGCCAGCTGGGATTGGGTTGATTTTAATCCGGAAGAATGGTGCGAGGATTTTATCCGCGTCTTAAAACCGACAGGAAATCTTTTCATTTTCACTTCCTATAATCAACTTGGGCGTTGGTATAATTGTCTTGACCATCGTTTTGATACTTCTCAATTTATGATATGGCACAAGACAAACCCTGCTCCGAAAATATTTAAAGCAGGATTTTTGAATAGTTGCGAAATGATATTTTGCTGCTGGAATAAAAAACACACGTGGAATTTCATATCGCAGAAAGAAATGCATAATTTCATTGAAAGTCCGATTTGTATGCGTCCTGAACGGCTTTCCAATCCGAAGCATCCTGCTCAAAAGCCTGTCGCTATTCTGAAAAAACTCATAACCATAGCGACAAATGAAAATGATATTGTTTTAGATCCGTTTATGGGGGTCGGTTCAACGGGTATCGCCGCAGTTTCATTAAAGAGAAGATTTATTGGAATGGAAATGAACAGAGAATATTTTGAAGCAACGCAAATGCGCTTCAGGGAAATGGGGTTTAATATATGAGTGCAAAAGACACTAAATTATCGCCGATTATAAAATGGGCAGGCGGGAAAGAAAGCGAATTGCAAATAATTCACGAAAATGCGCCTGACATTTTCAATAACTATTACGAACCGTTTGTAGGCGGTGGTTCTGTTTTTATGTCGTTTAATACCAATAAGGCATTTATAAACGACAAGTCGTCTGAATTGATAAATCTTTATCATTGCATTTCAAACAAAAACGAGTCCTTTTTTGACTGGACAGAAAAGATTTGCTCTTCGTGGAATCATCTGCTGAACTTTGCGCGGCAACATTCAGAAATCTGCGAAATATACAGGGATTACAGAGAGGACAAATTGTCTGATTCGCAGTTAAAGAACACTGCAAAAGATTTCCTTGCGAAAAACAACGCGGCATTGCAGGACGTGCTTTCTTCAGATTTTGTTTGGCATCGGGATATATACCAAAAGGAACTGGAGAAAAATATTTCTCGCAAACTCGTTCGTATGAAAAAGGTCGAGAAAGAGCGGCATATTATGCCTAATAGCGATATTTTCGATAACGTAGAAACTGCGTTTATGAGTTCGATGTATATGTATTTCCGATGTTTATACAACGATTCCGAATTGATGTCGTCTGATATTGGATTTACAACGAGTATTTTCTTTTTCATACGGAATTATGCGTACAGCGGTATGTTCAGATACAATGCCGAGGGGAAATTTAATGTTCCGTATGGCGGAATCGGGTATAATCACAAACTGCTGGACAAAAAAATTGAATACTATAAGTCAGAATTGCTGATAAACCATTTCAGCAATGCAAGTATTCAAAATCAGGATTTTCAGGACTTCTTTGAAAAGAACAAGCCGACTGAAAATGATTTTGTCTTTCTTGACCCGCCGTATGACACAGAATTCAGCACGTATGCAAAAAACGAATTCTCAAAGGCAGACCAAACGAGGCTTGCAAATTATCTGCTCAACGACTGCAAAGCAAAGTGGATGATGGTTATAAAAAATACGCCTTTCATCTATTCTTTGTATGCAAATCATAATTTGCATATTTCTTCTTTCGACAAGAACTACAGGGTTAGTTTTATGAACAGAAACGACAAAAATGTCGAACATTTGCTTATAAGGAATTATTGATATGGCAGAAATTTCAGAGAAACAGTTGATTTTGCCCGCTCTCTATGTAATATCGGAGAACGGGAATCGAATTACAACATCGGAACTGATAAAAGTCCTGACGGATTTAATGCAGCCGGAAGGAATCGACGCAGAACTTCTTAATAATCGGAGCGACACCCACTTTTCGCAAAAAGTGCGCAACTTGAAAAGCCATGACACTTTGGCTTCCATAGGTTATGCCGCTAATATTGAAGGTGGTTTTGAATTGACGGCGAAAGGGCAGAAATATCTGGAAGAAAGCAAGGCATCTATTGACTATCTCTTTTCAAATCCGTTTGGTTATGAAACATTGAAAAGCGAAATGACAAAACTTGAGCAGGCAAAAGAAGAACACAGGAAAATGTTTTACCTTGTCGAAATCGCCGAGGGCGAGCGGGAGCGGAACACCGTTGTGTATAAGCGGTCGGCGAAACTGAGAAACGCCGCGCGGGAACATTTTTCAAAAGACGGACGGCTTTTCTGCGACTGCTGCAATTTCGATTTTTCTGTGTATCCCCAAAAGTACAAAGCCGACTGCATAGAAATCCATCACATAATTCCCATTTCCGAATATGAAGATTCCGATATGGTGAAATCTATGGAAACCGCGTTGAAAAATCTTATGCCTGTTTGCCCGAACTGTCACAGGGTCATTCACAAAAACGGAATAAAGACTGTGAACGGTATGAATGAGTTTAAATCCGCTGTCCGCAGAATTGCGGGATAGCGAAATCGCAAGACCTATATTAAGGAGAAATATATGGAGAAGATAATGGAAAAGAAGTATAATGTAGACAGCTTCAATCTTGACCACACAAAAGTAACTGCACCGTTTGTGCGTTTGGCTTCTAAGAAGACAGGCGAAAAAGGCGATGTGGTTTCAAAGTTCGATATTCGCTTTGCACAGCCGAATAAAGAGTTCTTGACAACGGGCGCAATTCATACTCTGGAGCATTTAATTGCCGAGTATATTCGCGACGAGATGGACGGCGTGATTGATTTTTCGCCGATGGGCTGCCGCACGGGGTTCTATTTCACGCTTTTCGGCGACGTGAACGAAGAGTATGTTGCAAAGCATCTGTTGAATGCCTTGAAAAAAGTGGCTGTGTGGGATAAGGCAGTGCCTGCGACAACAGAAGCGGAATGTGGCAACTACCGCGACCACGACCTTGACGGCGCAAAAGAATGGGCGGCTCGATGGGTGAAAGGCATTGAAGAAAAAGGCTGGAACTGCTACAAATGACGACAAAGCAGATTGTGCTTCGTGAACTAAGGAAAGGCGGCGTTGTTTCGGGGGAAGCACTCGCCGCAACTGCGCACGTTTCTCGGGCTGCCGTGTGGAAAGCGGTCAGCTCTTTGCGGCGCGACGGATATGCGATAGACGCTTCTACGAAAACGGGCTACTTTTTGAGCATAGAAAAGAGCATCGTGAATAAATCTTCTATAGAAGACTATCTTTTGCGCTATTATCCCGCTAGCCACATCTCTGTGCTTGTCTATAATTCGATAGATTCCACGAATAACGAACTGAAGCGGCTTTCTGCAAGCAATGCCGATTTGCACAAAACCGTCGCCATTGCGCTCGAACAAACTGCGGGGCGCGGACGGCTGGGGCGGAGCTTTTTCTCAAGCTCACAGACGGGCGTGTTTATGAGCTTGCTCTATTCGCCGAAAGCGGGCGTAACAGACCCTGCAAAGATGACGGCGAATGCGGCGATAGCGGTGTGTCGCGCGATTTCCAGGCTGTACGGGGTGGAGGCGCAGATTAAGTGGGTGAACGATGTTTTCTTAGGCGAAAAGAAGCTGTGCGGCATACTCACTGAGGGAGTGTCGAATTTAGAAACAGGCAGAATAGACAGCGCGATTGTCGGCATTGGCATAAACATCGCTTGCCCTGCCTCTTCTGACGGCGTACCTGATGAGGTGAAGCAGATAGCGAGCTTTTTGCAGGATTATACCGATTCTAAGACAGTGGATAGAAACTTAGTCATCGCAACGGTGCTAGGCGAATTGGTAAGCATATACGATAAAATCGAATCTGGCGACGAGGCGGAAGCGCAAAAGTGCCTCGCTGAATATAGAAGCCGCTCATTGCTCACGGGCAAGCGAATACGGGTGTATCCTGTGATTGCAGAGGAAGAAAGCAGCTACTTTGCGAAGGTCGTGGGCGTTTCGGACGATTTATCGCTTATCGTGGAGAGCGACGACGGCAAGCGGCTAGAACTAAAAAGCGGCGAAGTTACGCTCAAGAGTACATCGATAGCCACGGGCGCATAAGGGTATACAAAAAGGCGCAGGGCGTGCTATACTTTGTGTATGGCTAAGACATTTGACGACAAGAAAATCATCTACACAATGGACCGCGTGAGCCGTGCTTACGGCACGAAGGTCGTTCTCAAAGACATTTCTATTTCGTATTATTACGGCGCGAAAATCGGCGTTATCGGCGAAAACGGCGCAGGTAAATCATCGCTTTTCAAGATTTTTGCAGGTATCGACACCGATTACACGGGCGAAACAAAGCTCCTCCCCGGCTACACAATGGGCTATCTTGAGCAAGAGCCGCAGCTTGAGGCTGGCAAAACCGTTATGGAAATCGTGAAAGAGGGCGTGAAGCCGATTACCGATTTACTCGCAGAGTTCGACAAAGTGAACGAGGCATTCGGCGACGTGGACGCTGATTTTGATAAACTGTGTGCGCGTCAAGCCGAGTTGCAGGAAAAACTCGACGCGGCGGACGCGTGGAACTTGGATGCGAACCTTGAACTTGCGATGGACGCACTTCGTTGCCCGCCAGCTGACCAAGTGGTTGATGTGCTTTCGGGAGGAGAACGCCGCCGCGTTGCGCTTTGCCGCTTGCTGTTGCAGCAACCCGACATCTTGCTCCTCGACGAGCCGACGAACCACCTCGACGCTGAAACAGTCGCGTGGCTTGAGCGGCACTTGAAGGATTACAAAGGCACGATTATCGCGATTACGCACGACCGCTACTTTTTGGACAACGTGGCGGGTTGGATTTTGGAGATGGACAGAGGCGAGGGCTATCCGTTCA
>CALDID010000143.1 GCA_937901865.1 uncultured Treponema sp. | reverse complement strand
TGCCGTAGAATTGCGAAATATCGACTTTCGGCTGACCGCTCACGAACATTTCGCCTGTGTCTTTCGTCGCCTCCAGTGCCGCAATCTCCAGCTTTGCAAGGCTCAAATAGCTTTCGGTGAGGAAGTTCCCCGAGCCGCACGCTGGGTCAAGGAACTTGAGCGAACTAATTTTGTCTTGAAAGAGCCTAAGGCTCTCTCTCCGCGCCGCAAGCGAAGTAATCCCCGTAATCGCCGCAAGTTCTGCCTTGAGGTCGTCGAGGAAAAGTGGGTCGATGACTTTGTGGATATTCTCGATACTCGTGTAGTGCATACCGCCTTTGCGTCGCGTTTCGGGGTTCAACGTCGATTCAAACACCGCGCCGAAAATGGTCGGGCTGATTTCGCTCCAGTTGAACGGCGCACACTCTTTGCAAATCACATCGACAATCTCGGCGGTAAAGTTCGGGATTTCGATATTTTCATCTCGGAACAGCCCGCCGTTGACGTACGGGAATTCTTTTACTCCCGTGTCGTACTTGTCGCGCTTTTCTATCGGCGTATCGAGAGCCTTGAACAGCGCAATTAAGCCAGTTCGCAAGTTCGGCAGATTGAAGCTCTTGATATAATCTTCAAAACTCGTTCGCGTCGCAAACAGCCCCGCGTCCTCGGCGTACAGACAAAACACGATACGCACGCACAAGATATTGAGAGAGCGCAACGAGCTTTCGTTCGGCTCGATGTACTCGGGCAAAATCGCGTCGTACAATTTGCCGACGAGTTCGCCTGCCGCCTTTGAAATCTCCTCTTCGCGTCTGATGTTTTCGTTGTTCTTGTCTACCAAAAACTCAAGCCGATAATATTCCCGCGGCAACTCTTCAAGCAAAATCCGCTGATATGCGTTTTGAGAAATAGCCTCTTGGCTATCCATATCGTAAATACGGATTTCTTTGAAGTTCGACACAACAATCCATTTTGCTTTTTCCGACAGTGGCAGATTGTCGTTATATCGCTTCGCCTGCTCAAACGGGGTCAACTCCGTGCCGTCGCTCTGCTTTTCTGCGTGGTCGATGTCGATTTTCGCGCCTTTCTGCTCGATAATCGTCCGCGTTTCTGCAATGTATCCGTCGATGAACTTGGTCGCGCCGATTTTCACGCGCTTTTCAAAGTCGATAATCTTTGTCGCGTCCACCACGCCCAAGACGTTCTGCAATAATCCAATCCAAAACCGCTGCGACTCCTGCTTTTCGTCGCCCCGTCCCGCCCAATATTGAGCAAAATCTTCAGCTGCGCTCTGCATTTCTTCCTGCGTCTTCATAGCCCACATTATACAGCAATCACGCTGATGTTTAAACCTCTCTCCAAGCAATGTTCAAAACCCTCTCCTTGTAATGTTTAAAGGTCTCTCCTAGCTTGGAGAGAGTCTTGTGCAAAGTGGACGGAGAGGCTTTTGTACATAGTAACACACGGAGAGGGGGCTTCACATAGTAACGCGGCAATGAACAAATTGAGAAAGAATTTATTTTGATGTGTTGAAAAATTGATTATATTGCGCTATTATTTATTTCGGACTTTATTTTGAGTGAGGAATCTTCTTGAAAAAGAATGCCACAGCTTCCCCGCTTAAAAAAAGCTACTTTCCTATAGGAGTAAGATAGACATGACACTTAATGACATTAAGCATGCTAAAATCAAGGCTTGGATTGAAGAGTGCGTAAAGATGTGCGAACCTGACGAGGTCGTAATCTGCGACGGTTCAAAAGAAGAATATGACCGCCTTATGCAGAAATGCGTAAAGGCTGGATTGGCTACAAAACTCAACGAAGCAAAGAAGCCAAACTGCTACCTCTTCCGCTCTCTTCCTTCTGATGTTGCTCGCGTTGAAAGCCGCACATTCATCTCATCAGTAAAAGAAGAAGATGCAGGTCCTACAAACCACTGGATTGACCCAGTTGAGCTTAAAGCTACAATGAAGGGACTTTACAAGGGCTGTATGCACGGTCGTACAATGTACGTTATCCCGTTCTGTATGGGTCCTTTGGGTTCAAACATCTCAAAGAACGGTATTGAGCTTACAGACTCAGAGTATGTTGTCTTGAATATGGACATCATGACTCGCGCTGGAGAGAAAGTATGGCAGTACCTCGGCACAGACGGCGAGTTCGTTCCTTGTTTGCACTCTGTCGGTAAGCCGCTCAACAACGGCGAGACAGACGGCGGCGTTTGGCCGTGTGCAGATGTTGAGCACAAGTACATTTCACAGTTCCCAGAAGAGCATTTGATTTGGTCTTATGGTTCTGGTTACGGCGGAAACGCTTTGCTCGGAAAGAAGTGCTTTGCTCTTCGCATTGCTACTGTTATTGCACGTCAGGAAGGCTGGCTTGCTGAGCACATGCTCATCTTGAAGCTCACAAACCCACAGGGAGAGGTCAAGTATGTAACAGGCGCATTCCCAAGTGCTTGCGGAAAGACAAACCTCGCTATGCTTATCCCAACAATCCCAGGCTGGAAGGTTGAGACAATCGGAGACGACATCGCTTGGATGAAGTTCGGCGAAGATGGTCGCTTGTATGCGATTAACCCAGAAGCTGGCTTCTTCGGTGTTGCACCGGGAACGAGCGCAGAGAGCAACAAGAACGCTCTTGTTTCTGCTTCTTCAAACACAATCTTTACGAACTGTGCTCTCACAGAAGACAAAGATGTGTGGTGGGAAGGCATCGGATATCCTGCAACTGGCAAACTCGTGGACTGGAAGGGACAGACACGCGACGCATTGCCAAAAGACAAAGCTCCAAAGGGCGAGGAAATGGCACATCCGAACGCACGCTTTACAGCTCCTGCAAAGCAGTGTCCGTGTATTGCTCCAGAGTGGGAAGACCCAAAAGGTGTACCTATCAGCGCAATCCTCTTCGGTGGACGCCGCCCGTCAACTGTACCGCTCGTTCATCAGGCAAGAAACTGGAACCACGGTGTATTCCTCGGTTCTATCGTTGGTTCAGAGATTACAGCTGCTTCTACAATCAACGCAGCAGATGTTGGTAAGATTCGCCGCGACCCATTCGCTATCCTCCCATTCTGTGGATACAACATGGGCGACTACTTCCAGCACTGGGTTAATGTTGGCGCAAAGGCTGACCAGGACAAGTTGCCAAAGATTTTCTACGTCAACTGGTTCAGAAAGGACGAGAACAACAAAGAGCTTCCAGGCGGATTTATGTGGCCAGGATATGGCGACAACTCTCGCGTTCTCGCATGGATTTTCGACCGCTGCGACGGAAAGGATAACTGCGTAGATACTCCAATCGGCTATATGCCAAAAGATGGTGCTATCAACACAGACGGCTTGGCTGACTACTACAAGAAGACATTGCCAGAGATTCTCAAGGTTGATGTTGAAGGTTGGAAGAAGGAAGTTAAGGACATTCGCGAGAACCACTATCCAAAATTCGGAAAGCATCTCCCGAAAGAGCTTTCTGCTATCCTCGACGACTTGGAAGCACGCTTGAACAAGGCATAGCTTTTTTTCTAAGGGCATAGCCTGAAAAAATCCCTTGCAGGAGAAATCTTGCAAGGGATTTTTTTTATTTCTGTAGCATTGAAGAAACTGGCTATGCCTGTGCGAAATTATGTACGCGAAAGACTTTCAAATTCTGACGGCGACGGTAAGTTTTCAAAAAGATAATCGCGGACATCTGCACTGACTTTTCGCGAAATGCCATCAACTAACGATGATATAAAAGCGGTAGTGTCTAAAGAAGCGGTTTTTGCAGGAAAATCTGATTCGGCAAAAAGCTGTGAAACGTGTATATTTAACGCAAGAGCGATTGCGTCGATGGTTTCTGCGGACGGGAACTTAGAACGCGATTCAATGTCTGCGATGTATTTTGGGTTTAAGCCGATTTTTTCCGAGAGCATTTCTTGTGTCATACAGCATTTTTTTCTATAGTATTTTAAATTCTGTCTAAAAATTTCTCTAGTTGCCATTACAAAACTGTATCTTTTAGAATATTCACTTTATACCGTTTCAAAGACATTTTTTTACTTTTTATCTTGAATTTTGGTGTCTTATAGACTAAGATATAGAATATGAAAGACACCAAAATATATGTTTACAGTCTTTCAGACACTTTTTTTTCTCACGGAGGCGTTCCACATGAAAAAGGCAAGAATTATTTTTGTGTTATTGGCTTTTTTTGCATTGGGTGCAGTTGCATTTGCTCATATTAGTAGCCAAAGAGCGAATTGTAGATTGTGTAGCTGTACATATTTTTCTCATGATGAAGATATAGCTGGAAGTTGTTATTGCACTTGTGGACATTCTTGGAAAGCTCACGATTAGCAAAAATGAAAGGCTCTTGACTAGTTAAATCCTATATCTCAAGATTTAACTAGTCAAGAGCCAATACAAATATTACTATGCAAAATACGAAGAGTATCTAAAATTGTATAAAAAGCAACTGGATTTGTATGTCAAATATATGGCGAAAGCTAAAGAACAGAGTGCAAAAGGCAACATCTCTGGCTATCGTACGTATATGTCCTATGCGAATGCTTGCAAAGTGTCTGCTCAAGTTAAGCTAAAAACTGCACAGACCTTTTTGTCTATTGCAAATAGGTATCGTTAGTTTTTGAGGTTTTTTTATGAAGAGGATTATTTTTTCATTTTTGATAACGTTATTAGCTACTTTTGCATTTTCAGATGTGAAAGTAGAAATTATATCTGGAGAAACGAGAGCTTCTAGGAATCCCTATTATGATATGGAGTATAAAATTCCTGATGCACCAGAAGGTTATCATCTTATTGGAATTGAAACTATATATGCATACTCGTATAATATGGAAAGCATTTTCTCATATGGTACATCCGAAAAAATATATATCAAACGCATTTATTACTATTCTAATGACTCGGATAATCATTCTTTTAGCTTGTCATCTTCAGTTTTACCTTATCCTTATTACAAAGATTAAAAGGATATTCGATGATGAAAATAAGGTTTATGTTTGTTTTGCTGATTTTTATATGCAGTCTAGTTCTGCAATGGATTTTCCAAGAATAACAACTCAAGGTGTTTTGCCAGAGCTTGAAAACGTAACAGGTAGTGAAAAACTGAATTTCAGGTCAAATTTAAAACAAACTCAAAAACAATTCGCAAGCCTTGAAAGAACTATATCATTAAAGCGGATTTTACGGACTTGACCTCAAGTGAGCAATAGTAAAACACACATCGAAGAAATATAGTGTTGATGAAGCAGATTACTTTAGTAAATGAGAACAAAGAAAACTTCTTTTTTGATAAGAGAGAACTTTGCGAAGTGAAATGGAATAGGAATGATTATTAGAATTGTTATGTTTATTGGGTAGCTATAATAGTGATTGTAATGACTGCATTGTAAATGACAAAATCTGGTATCATCCTAATTTTATTTTTAGGATATTAGTTTTCGCATTGTATGAAAAATATAAGGAGATTCTATATGAAGTTAATGTTGTTGCTTTTCGTGGTAGTTGCATTTGTTAAGACTGCTTGCTTTGCAGAAACAAATGTTGATGAAGCATTTGAAAAATTGGTGGGAAGTTATTGGAAAACGGAGATTTTAGAAAACAAAATCAATGACCACAGCCCGAATTATGACGGCGAAACGTACCTTGTGGTCTATAAGTACGGTTATGTAAATCTGAGCGTGATGTTCGACAGCAAAAATTGGATAGATATAGACGGATATGCCACAGCCGACAGTCACAACTTGTACATCACGTTAGATGAATTTCACGGCAAATGGAGCGAAGATTTTGAAAAAGGCTCAGTACTTACAATGCCGTACAAATTAACGAAAACAAAAAATGGAGATGTAATCACGCTTACTTTTGAAAAAAATCAGTTTTCGCTCACAAAAGTCGGCTCGTATAATCTTTGGTGGGGTGAACGTGAATGCGGAGACGAAAAATATTATTACCCTTTGAACGGCTATTGGAGTAACGGAGGAAATAGAGTATCGTTTAGAAAAAGGCGAATTGAGTTCTGGGCAGATGATACGCATTTTGAGGGGATTTTTTCTGCGGATGAAAAAAATCTTTATGTTTCACTTTTTGAGGGTGGAATTTTAGGAGAAGACATTGATTATGACAATTTCGTCATTCCGTACACGATTTTTGAAAAAAGTGACGGATATCGTATATTGGAGCGGAGATTGGAGTTGATTGTAACCGGGAAAAAATATTCGTTTAATGATCCCTTTGATGAATATCAAGAGAAACTTTCATATCGCCTACAAAGAGAACTTGACGGAAAATGGAAAGCCGAAAAGACATTGAAAACTGTGAAAGATTGGAATGTTACTCTAAAAATCAAAGGTTACTCATTCATCGTTGATATTGAGAACAACGGTGAACCTGTTTATTCAGCCTTGTGCGATGTGTTTTATGAAAACGGTGCGATGTGTTTTATTTCTTGCGACGCGCTCGAAGATGAAGGTATCGAATATGCGGTTTATGTGGCGATGTTTTATGAAATGGTCGAATATTTGTTTTTTGGTCGCTCCGAACAAAGTTTATGTGCATACCGCTTGGAGAAAAACACTCTCACGCTCTCGGCTTTTGGCAAAGACTTAGTCTTTCACAAGGTGGATGAAAACTGAAACTAAAGTAGAGGCACAGCCTCTTTCTGTAAGGCATAGTCTAACAAAAGTCCCTTGTAGGAGAAATCTTGCAAGGGACTTTTTTATGCGGTGGCGATTTGTGCTGTTGCTTGCAATGAGAGAAATTGTGCGGTACAATATTTGCATCGTGGAATAATTTTGGGGTGAGTATGAAAGCAAGTACGAATATGACGATTGAGGACGCGGCGGCGGAGAAGACAGAGCAATAGAGTAAGGCTTAGGAGAAAAATTATGGAGAATGGCGAAGACGAGTTTTCGGCTTTAGTGCGCATTGAGGCGGCGGCAGAAGCGGGCGATGTAGAATGGCAGATGATTTTGGCGCGCTTTTATGAAAAGAGGGTGGCGCAAGAGAAACAGGCTTTGTCGAATGAGTATCTTTTCAAGCGGGGCGATGACAAGAAGAGGGTTCAGATTAAAAAGATAAAGAGTTTGAGAGCGAAAATGCACTATTGGTATTCAAAGGCGGCGGCAGCGGACAATCACGAAGCGCAATACAGGCTTTTTAAGCTGAGCGGTCGGGAAGACAGCGCGATGCTGGAAAAGGCGATTGCGGGCGGATACTCGGAGGCGTTGTGCGAGATTGGCGCGAAAGAAGAGGCGATAGAGGCGGCGACAAGCATTGACGAAAAAAGCCGTGTGCTGTTTCAGTTGGGGAAGCATTGCTTTGAGAAAGGAAAGACGGCAGAAGAGAAGCAAAAGGGCTTAGAAACGCTTTTTCAAAGTGCGCTGTTTTCACTGAATTTCACTGCGGCGACGTATCTTTTTCAGGCGTTCAAAGATAAAAAGATTGCGTTTTCGTATTTGTTTTTTCGTTTGTTTTACTCTGTAAAAAAATGGAGAGAGGAGTTTAGCTCGGTAGCGACGCAAGACGAGTTTGAGAGGGAAAAGGGAAAATATAAGAGGCTGTGCGATGTAACAAAAGCGGTGTTGAATGCGCTGTTTGAGGGATATAAAGAAAAGTATGGAGAAGATTTTGAGATTGAGATAAGTATGGTTGATTCCGCTTCGGCGCGGGTGCTGATAAAGTACGCGTGGAATGTGGCGGAAGTGTATTTATCGGCGAACATTGCGGAATGGAAAGAGAGCTTTGAGAAGTTTTTGGACGTGTTTTGCGACAAAATGCGAAGTCCTGACGAGATTATTGCGGCGGGGAAGCTGTGCGGCATTAACTGGGCGAGCAGTTTTCCTTTGAAAAGCGAAGTGCGACTGAACACGGACAGGGCGGTCTTTTTTGTTACGGGGGACGTGAATTTTAGCATTGTGTCGAATATGGCTGAAATGAAAAAAATCGTCGTAACGCCTCTTGCAAGCGGAATTGAAGAAGATTATTGGATTGATAGGCATTTTAAGAGCCTTGAAGAGCTTGTGTTGCCGAAGATGGTGCATTGCTCGTCGATAAAACTGTTTAAAAACGCGCGATTGCAGAATGTGGACAGTCTTACTTTTAATATTCACGACGGGCTTTCGCTCAGCGCGGACGGCAAAAGGCTTTTAGCTGTTACCGATACAACTATGACGCATACGGTTATTCCCGATACGGTGGAAGTGATTACGGAAGATGCTTTTTCACATTCCTCACTCGAAACGGTGGAGCTGCCAAAGGCTCTCAAGGTGATTGAGTGGGGCGCGTTTAGCCACTGTGAAGCGTTAAAGGAAATGAAAATCCCTGATAGCGTGGAGGAGATGGGTAAGGAAGTATTTGAGGGTTGTGTGAGCTTGGAAAGAGTGAGTTTGGGCTCTGGGGTGAAGCAGATAAAAAGAGAAACGTTTGCCGAGTGTTCAAAGCTAAAAGAAGTTGCGGGGCTTGAGAGCGTCGAGCTTATTGGTCAAGTTGCGTTTCGGGCTTGCGCTTCGCTTGAGAGCATAGACGGCGCAAAACGGCTGAGAAAGATTGATAAAAAGGCTTTTGAAGGCTGCGTGCGGCTTTTGTCGATAACGCTTGCGCCTTCGGTGGTGTTTATTGGAGAAAATGCGTTTCCTGACGAGCTTGTTTCGCTGCATTTTGAGGGAACGGATAGACAATGGGCGTATGTGAATATGTGCAATCGGTATAACAGAAAGCTGCTTTCTGTGTTAAGCACAAAAGAAACGGGCGTACTAAAGATTGAGTATTAAAGCGGCGTTGCGAGAAGCGAGAGAAAATAGGAGAGAAAAACTTGACGTTTTAAGACATCTTTTTGACGTTTAAGCGCAGTCATTGATTATAAAAATATACTGTAGCTGTTGTAAAATTTGATATATACAATTACAATAGAGATATGAAATCAACTCAACAAACTAAACGAATAGGATTGATTCTGGCTTCATTGCATCAAGGGTCTTCTCTAAAGCTGTGGTCGCAGCTTGCAGTAGACGCAGCTAGTGGAACAGACCCGTTTTTTATTTTTCCTGGCGGAAGGCTTGGAAAGCAGACAGAAGCGGATAACTTGCGCAATGCGATTTTTAATCTCGTAAACACAAACAACCTAGACGGACTTATTAGCTGGGCAAGCACGATTGGTTCTGGCGGCTCATTTGATGAATTACGGCAATTTCATTCAAACTTAGAGCCGTTGCCGTTTGTTACTATCGGACAGAAAATCACTACAAAATCTGGTATAGAACACCCTTGCACCGAGTTTGACGGCTATGAGGGAATGAAAAAACTGGTACAGCATTTTATAGAAGTTCATAAAGCGAAACGAATTGCATTTTTACACGGCCCTGTTTCCCACAAAAGCGCACAAGACAGATACAGAGCGTATCTTGATGTGGTTACAAAAAACGAATACTCACAGGACACTATAAAAGAGCTGGTTTCTTCTCCTTTCACTTGGAGCGAGGGAGAAGAGGCGATAAAAGAGTTAGTTGAAGAGCGCGGTCTTGTGCCTGGAAAAGACTTTGATGCGCTTATTGCTTCTAGCGATATGATGGCTCTTTCGGCTTCGGATTACCTTGAGAAAAAGGGCTATAGAATTCCGCAAGATGTGATACTGGGCGGCTTTAATGACGGAGTTGAAAGCAAGGTGTTGTCTTCTCCGCTCACTACCGTAAAGTTGCCGTATGAAGAGCTGGGAATTGATGCGAATCGTATGATTCACGAGCTTTTGGACGGCAATACGAACGTTGGCGATACGACGCGAAGCACAAAGCTTGTCGTGAGAGAAAGCTGCGGCTGTAACGGGGCTAAAACGTGGTTTAAGAATGCGAGTTCAAATACGCAGGTTATACCGAGTGAAGAGGTGCTTGCTAATTCTCTGATGATGATTTTCGCGCTCGGAGAAAACGAGAGAGAATATCAGATTGTGCCGATGTTGCGCGACTTAAAGAATGGCGATGTCTTATCATGTTTAACAAAGTTTTCGCAAATTGTGCTTGCATATCTTGTAAAAGGAAACGACGTTATAAACTTATTCCCTATTTCAGAGCTTATCGATAAAGCGATATATATTCCTGAAAACTATCGAATGAAGCTGTTGACGTTCCTCGATAAGATGATTTTGCAAATGCAGAACAAGGCTTTTGCACTTCATAAATACGAAACTTCTCGGCTCTATACGGCTTTGAACTTGTTGAAATGCGATTTGTTGGCGATACGCGACAGAGAGAGCTTGATAAAGGTTCTTTCTAAGCATTTGCAGAAGATTGGTATTCATTCAGCCTCGATTGTTCTCTATGAAAACGACGCTTATTCACGATATATCGGCGGATTTTCTGGAAAGCGGATTATCGAGGGGGACAAAGAGCTTTTCTCTTCTACTCTTTTAGTTCCGCCTTCTCAAGCCGACGAATACACTTGCGGTGTCTATGTTGTTCAGCCGTTGTTTATGGAAAATCAGCCGCTGGGTTATTTCATCACGAGCTATGCGAATTGCGACGGCGTTGTATACGAAGATTTGCGCGCGGCAATCAGCAGCAGTGTGCAAAGCATTTTGCAGTTTGAGGAAACAACGCTTGCAAAGAGCGAAGCGGAAAAGGCAGAGCGGGCAAAGACCGAGTTTTTTGCGAATGTCGGCAGCGACTTGTGCGACCCGCTTTCAACTATCTGCGACAAAATCAGTATCATCGAAGAAAATGTGAAAAAGGGCGATGTGGATAAAGAAACTATCGTTGATGAGCTGTTGTTCTTGAAGAGCCAAGTTTTGGCGCAAAAAGAAAAAGTCGAAACGCTTGTTGACCTCACAAGAAGCCAAATTGACGATTTGCCGATGGATAAAACGCTCTTTGATATTCGCAGCGCGCTTCCTCAAGCGAGAATTGGAGAGATAAAAGAAGAGCTGCCGCTGTTATACGGAGATGCGGAGCGACTTTCAAAGGCGTTTATTATCCTTGCAGAAGAGAGCGAGGGCAATTTTGAGATAAAAGCCGAGCCGAGCGGGCTTTCGATACGAATTGCTATGAAAAACACAAATTGGCATCTTCCTGCCCTGCAGCTTGCAGAAAAGATAATTATGCTGCAATTCGGAGAAGTAACACGCTCTCAAAATGGCGCAACGGTCGTTTTCCCGTATCCGAACCTTGCGTGTATGGCGAACCAAAAAAGTGCGATTGCGCCTTCCCGAATATTGACTTTGGGCGCAAGAAGCGAAGATGAGCGGGAAATCGGGTTGCCTGTATTCTCGTTTGACAACGTGTTTGCAGACGATATGGACGACAATTTCTTGCTGTTGTGGCGACCTGACACGTCCCCGATTGACGAATGGCTCAAAATCTATTCGATGCGCCATAACTCAAAGCTATTCCGTATCCCGATTTTGTGCTACAGCAAAGCATTTGTTGGTCATAACTTCCTTGATGTGCTTGAGCAGAAAGTGAAGACGCAAAAGACTTCGCCTGTGCTGTTTGTTAATTGCAAACACACCTCATACGACGGGTGGGCGACAGAGAAAAACACCGTTTCAATCGCGACAATGGACGAGTTTGACAAAGTGCTTAAAGACATCACGCCGAGCATCATCGTGTTTGAAGAGGTGGACGAAGAGGCGATTAAGAAAATCCGTAAGAATCAAAAGACCGTGCTTATCCCGATTTTCGTAATTCCCGATACGATTTTGTCAGAAAAAGACGTGGCGTATTTGTGCGAGAATCCGCGCATTATCCTTTGCAACCGAGGAGCAGCCGAATCGGCTCAGTTTGCCGAAAGAGTGCAAGCTATTCTTACAGGCGATGAGATTTTGCCGCCGCACACGGGAGCTTTGGTCAAAAATGCAATTTTGTATCTGAATAAAAATGCGAGCGAGCAAATTGTGCGCTGGAAGCTGGCTGATGAAGTGCATGTGTCGGAAGATTATCTCACGCGCATCTTTCACAAGGAAATCGGCTTGTCGCTGTGGGAATACCTCAACCGCTACCGCATTTACCTCGCGACTCAACTGCTGCTTGAAACAAACGACACGATTTATGAAATCGCTGAAAAGTCGGGTTTCCAAGACCAAGCGTATTTCTGCCGTGTATTCAAGAAAATCTACGGTGTGCCGCCTGGAAAAATCCGTTCTACAAAATAATAGACCTGTTCGATAATTGTCATTATCGGACGTGTTACCAAAGGTATGCTA
>CALDID010000142.1 GCA_937901865.1 uncultured Treponema sp. | reverse complement strand
ATGACAATTATCGAACAGGTCTAATAATCTCTATCGCGCTCTTTCTTTTTTCTACAGCGTACTGTATTTTTTTTCTCCGTCGTACTGTATTTTTTTTCTACAGCGTACTGTATTTTTTTCTACAGCGTACTGTACACGAAAAATTTACAGCACGATAAACGAATTGAATACAGCACGAAAAATGTTTTTAATATAGCACGGGAAATGTTTTTAATATAGCACTGTATACGAATTGAATATAGCACGGGAAACGGATTAAATATACATCGAGAAACGATTTTGATACAGTACGGCGCACGTTTTGATATACATCGAGAAACGATTTTGATACAGTACGGCGCACGTTTTGATACACATCGGCGCACGTTTCGCCACACATGTGTACGGAGGTGCTGCACACATGCTCCCAAGACCCCTACACACATGTATGCAGCACCCTTGCACACATGCTCCTCACCCCCGTAGCACGATGTGTATCAAAGTATATTTTCGCTCGCCATACGTTTCTTTTGCCGTCCGCGAAACGAAATAAATGGCGAGCGAGAAACGGTTTATCTCTCTTCCCACCAATTTTCTAGCTGTAAATTGCTGACAGATTGAATAGCGGTAAAATCTGCTGTGTTTCTTGTTACAAGAATTAAATTATTCGCTAAGGCTGTAGAGGCGATTTGTGTATCATCATACGGAGATGTGCGCCCGATTTTTTCGCATTTCGCAAGTAAATCGCCGCAGATTTTTGCCGCCAAGCTATTGTAAGGATATATTTGTAAATGTATGCGGAAGTTTTCTATATTTTTATGAATACTTGTTTTGCGCTTTCCCTCTGGCAATCGCTCACAGCCGTAAATAAGCTCTTGCAAGACGGTCGCACAGGTGGCGCAGTCGTAGATGTTTTGTCGAAAAGTGCGGATTACGTTTTCATTTGGCGCGACTTTCGCAAGCTCTGATAATACATTTGTGTCGAGAAGATACTTCATGCTTCGTCCCACATATTTTGATACATGTCGAGATTGGGTTTTTCGGCTGATTTCATATATGGAAGCCCGTCTGTAAGCAATGCGTCGCTGTTTTCTTCGCGGAATGTGTCGAACCAGTTTTTGCTCGGCTTCAGCTCCTTGTATTTTTTATAGCTGATAAGCACGGCAACAACTTCGCTATCATTTCTTGTCAATTCTATCACGTCGCCGCGTTCTGCTTTGTCAACAAATGAGGAAAAATCGTTTTTTGCGTCGTAAATGGAAGCTCTGTACATACTTTTATTATACCTGCTTTTCGGGAAAAAAAATAGATGGGGAAAGAAATATGTTGAAAATTAGGGTAAATGGGCGCATAATAAAAAAGAGACAGGAGGCGCGTATGGCGGATAAAAGTGATGAGAATGTGAAAAAAAGGCTGAGAGTGCTGTTTTTAAGTGTGCTTTTGCCGCTGCTCGTTGTTACGGTGATTTCGGGCGCGGTGCTGTTGTTTTGGTCGAACAGACAGATTACGCGATACGTCAACAGTGAATCGCGAAATGCGCTCTTAGAGCTTGACAACAGAATTAGCGAGTACCTTGCTCCTGCGCTTATCAATATGCAGAATTTCGTGAACTTTTCGCGCGATACGCAAGATAAAGAAGTACTTGACGCGCTCGTTCACGTCTTCGCCGAAAACATTCCCTATAAACTTTCCTTCTATTATAGTACCGCAGAATCTCGTTTTTCTCGCGACGGCTTTTATGTGGACTCTTCGGACTGGGTTCTTGATGACGATTGGATACCGCAGCAACGCCCGTGGTTCGTTTCCGCGAAAGATACAAGCGAGATGTGCTATGAGCCGCCGTATGTGGACGATATGACGGGCGAGTTGTGCGTGAGCTTGTCGCAGCGGGTCGATGACAGAAACGGGGAGTTTCAAGGCGTGGTCGCGCTCGATTTGCTGATGAAAGATATGGCGGATATGGTTAATTCTGTGAGCGTGTCGCCGAACGGCAAGATATATATGCTGCTTTCGGACGGCACTTATTTGACGAACGAGGACGACGCAAAGGTTACGGCGGCGAATTATTTTTCAGACTCTGCGATTTCGTATTCTGCGGGCGAATATTTGGACGGCGAGAAAAAGTCGTTTATCGAAAACGGCAGATACTACGCGGTTACGAGAATCAGCGTTACGCCGTGGTTCATCGTGGCGGAAGGACCGACAACCGATTTTTCTGGGAACGCGATGCGCAATATTTTGCTGTTGGTGTTTGCTCTGTGCGTGTTCAGCTTGCTGTGTTCCTTGGTGAATGTGAGATTGATGAAGGGAATGAGGTCGGGCGAAAAGACGCTGGGCAAGCGCATTTATGCCGAAACGCAAAACTTGGTGAAGAGCGCGAAGGACACGGCGGCGACGGCGAGCGAGCAGAATGAGTCTGTGAAAGAGATTGTCGCGACGATGGAGGATTGCACGGCGTTAAGCGAGAATATTTCGACAAAGATTGGCGATGTGTCGTCGCTGACGGTGAAGACGAACGGCGATATTGCCTCTGGCGTGGACTTGATTGCGGACAACAAGCAGCAGCTCTATCAGATTGCCGAGGCGAACAAAAGCACGATTGACGGCATAAAGGAGCTGGGAGGCAAGATTAGCACGATTTGGGACATCGTAACGCTGATTAACACCGTCGCCGACCAAGCGAAGATAATCGCGTTCAACGCCGAGCTTGAGGCTTCGAGCGCGGGGGAGGCGGGCAAGAACTTCCATATTGTCGCGAGCGAAATCAGACGCTTGGCTGACGGCATTATTAGCGGCACGAAAGAAATCAAGGACAAAATCGCCGAGATTGAAAAGAGCAGCGACACGCTGATTTTGATGAGCGAGAACGGCACGGAGAAAATCGCGCAGGGAGTGGACAGAGCGAAGATGCTGGAAGAGAGGTTCGCGAGTATGAAGAATGCGAGCGAAATCACGGCGGAGAGTGCCGAAAAGATGAGCGCGATTGTTCAGCAGCAGACGAGCGCGACCGAGCAGATTTTGCTGACGCTCAAGAAAATCGCGGCGAGAGTGGAGCATTTTTCCGAAGAAGCGGCGCATATTTTCACGGCTTCAGAGAACCTCAACACCATCGCCGAGGGCTTGAGCTGACACGCAGGGCGTGATTTTTGTCTGTGTCAATGAGAGGATACGACGCTGTTAAACTCGGTCTGTTCGATTGGCGCGTTCTGCTCATAGGCGAGGCGGTTCTGCTCTATTTCCTCAAAGCTCCACAGCCTGCCTTTATTCATTCCTGGACATTCTGCGACATTCTCGCTCCACGCTTGGCTGCTTTCGATGAGCCACGACCAAAACGGCCACGTCGAACACTGCACAGGACGCGCTTCGTAGGCACTGCACCCCGACGACCACAGTATACAATCATAGTTCTTCATCTCTTTCAAGGCGAGAACCTGCTTGCCGTAGTAATAATTCACCCACCGACAATACTTTTCTACAAACTCCGTCCGCGACATCGCAAAATGCTTGCACAATGTGTCCAAATCGCGCCACGAAAGATACACGAACCCCGGCGAGTGCCCACAGCAAAATGAACACCGCTGACAGCCGAAATGCAGCCCGTCTTTATACCATTTTTCCGCCATTTCTCTTCCCCTCACGCCTTCTTGACTGCCTGTATAAACGCGCCCGATTTCTTGTCGATTGCAAGCGATTTAACGTATGCTTTGCTCTTCGTGCCGTCAAGCTCCAGCAAGTCGCCCGAAACAATCGATTTACCGCCGCCGACGACAAGAGCAAGCCCGTCAGATGTGCAAGCGTAGTGCGCGATTTTCTTTTCTTCAAGGCGAATTGCGTCGCTTGTGATGCGGAAGAGCGATGAATTGAGCGGCGGCTGTGCGGCGTTGAGCTTGGTGAACACAAACGACAAAACAGCGCGGTCTTTGCTCAGCTTTGCATTCTCGGAGAGCTTCAACAGCTTTTTCGGCGCGGCGTTTTCTGTGGAGAAAGCGAAGTTGCACCATTTGCCTGCCTTGCCGCCTTTGCCTCGCTTCTGTCCGTTCATCGGGCATGTTTGGAAGTGCGGACACGGAGAGATAACGCCGTAGCTTCGCCTGATGAGTGCGTCGCGCAAAAGCGAGATGAAGCGCGCAGATTTCGGCACTCCTGGCTCTATGACGAGAATTGACGGCTTCTTTCGCTGCTCTTCGCTTCCCGTGTCGGCGTAGCTCATCAGCGACAGAGAGAACTTCTTTGCGGCAAGCTCTAGGTTCGCCTCTCCCTCTCCGATGGTTTCATTGAACATATTTGCGCAGGTGATGAGCGCGGCTTTTTGCTTTATCGACGTGCCGAGACTGCCTTTGACGCGGATAATCTTCCAGCCGCATTCCTCGTCGAGCTTCGAGGCGATGCTTAAAAACAGGTCTTCGCCCAATGCAAGCGAGTTCGGCGAAAGGTCAAGGCAATACCATGTGAGCTTTTTCGCCCTCAATTCGCGGTGCGAAAGATAGAGCGCAATCGGCAAGGTAAGCGGACCGCTTCCGATGTCTAAGCATACATCGCCGTCGTTGAGCGCGAAATGCTTTTGGGGAAAGGCAGAAAACAGGTGTGTTAAGCGCACGAGATTCCACCAAGTGAAATAGTGTGCATACGCTGTGAGCGCGGTTGTTTCGTTCATATATCCCCGTCGCCTCTCACTGCGCTCACTGGTGAGAGAGCGAGAGAGGCGAGCGATGTCGGAAGAGAGGAGAGAGCGTTGCTTTGCGTTGAGCGGGCGCACTCCTTGAATGATGTCGTCAAAATTATCGAGTACATCTTTCGCCTTTTCGTCGAGCGCGGAGAGGTCAAACATCTTTTTGTGCGCGATTATTTTTTTTGCGCTGTCAGCCTTAGGTATGTTATCTTCATTGCGCTGCTTAGAAAAATCTCCCTGTGGCTGTTTGTGAGAATCGCCCTGTGGGCGTTTAGGAGAAACAGCCTTTTGCTGCTTGCGAGCGATGGAGGTATAGAAAGGTTCTGCCATGGTAACTCCTTGATATGTCGTGTGTGTGCATAAAGTATAATAGAAAAGATTTAGTTTGTATACGCAAAGCGCATTGCAGTGCATTGTAAAACTTTAGAAAAAATGGTATTTTGTCAGTTATGAATACATTAGTTGCATTGTGTGCAGTCGGGGCAGAGAAAATCCTCGGCAATGAAATAAAGTTTTTGGGCTACAAAATCGTAGACAACGCCGCAGGAAGAGTCCGCTTTAGTGCAGATGACGACGGATTATTTAGAGCAAATCTGTGCTTGCGGTGCGCAGACAGAGTGTATTTGCAAATGGCAAACTATAAGGCGAGCGATTTTGATGAGTTGTTTGACGGTGCGTATAGCGTGGCGTGGCAGGACTTTTTCAAAAAAGATGTGCGGCTCGTTGTCGATAAAGTGAGAATAAACAAAAGCAAAATCAATTCTGAACACAGCGTGCAAGCGATGGTGCAGAAGGCGATTTATAAAAAGCTCGGCGACGTGTGGCACATTGCGACAATGCCAGAAAGCGGCGATGAATGTGATGTGAGAGTATATATCGATAGCGACGAAGTGCTGTTGCTGCTCGATTTGAGCGGGCTTCCGCTGCATAAGAGAGGCTATCGCACCGATGGCGGCATTGCACCGTTACGCGAAACGGCGGCGGCGAGCTTGTTGCAGATGATGATGTGGCGGCGCGCTACTCCGTTGCACGACCCGTTCTGCGGCTCTGGCACAATCGCAATAGAAGCAATGCTGTATGCGCACAATGTAGCTCCTGGCTTTGGCAGGCGGTTCGCGGTGGAGAATATGCCGTTTTTCAATAAAGAGCGTGCGGCGGAAATCCGAAAGAGCGAAGCCGAGAAAATCCGTACTGATGTTGAAGTGCGCGTAACAGGCAGCGACATCGACCGAATAGCTGTGGAGAGAGCAAAGAAGAATGCAGAATACGCCTGTGTTATGGCTGGCAGGGCGTTGCAGAGCATAGGATTGGGAGCGCATATCGGGCGACCTGATTTCATCGTGTCTGATTTCAAAGACTTGTCCGCGCCGTACGAAAAAGGCTTGCTTCTTTGCAACCCTCCCTATGGCGAGCGATTGGGCGACGACGAGAGCGCAAAGGCGTTGTATACCGAGATGAAATCGCTTTTCACCGACTTCGCAGGCTGGCAAATGGGAGTGATTACTTCAAGCCCGTATTTCGAGGAATCGTTAGGCTTTAGCGCAGACAAGCAGAAGATTTTGAAAGCTGGTAATTTGGATACGGTGTTTTATATGTTCAATTCTCTTTCTGATACGCCGAGCAAAAAAGGCGGCACGCAGGGCAAGGATTGGCGAAAAAGGGCGGCTGCACATAAGGCGAATAAGGCAAATCGAAGGGAATACTAAATGGCGATAATTGTAGAGCACGAGAAGAGAAAAAAAGAAATACTTGAAAATGCGCTGAATGTTTTTGTAGAGGAAGGGTATGCAGACGTAACGTTTCAAAAGATTGCCGACCGCTGTGGCATAACGCGGACGACGCTGTATATTTACTTCAAGAACAAGCGCGAGATATTTCTTTGGAGCATTAAGCAGCTCACCAAAACGCTCGAACAGGATTTAATTTCGATAGTGAAAGACGAAAGCATTTCAAGCGAACAGTGCTTGAGAAAGGTTTTGTCTAAAATCGTCGATTCGATAGAGGACAATAAAAAGCTCTTCTACGTTATTCTCACTTATCTTTTGCAGCTGCGCAAACATCAAGATATAAACATTTCTGAACGGGTTGAACGCCGCGTGCTTCGCCTCCGTCATTTGCTCACGGCGATTATTGTGCGCGGGCAGAGGGCTGGGGAGTTTCGCGCTCTGACGGTTAAAAGCATAAATGAGATATTCTATTCGCTCTTAGAGTCCGCCGTTTTTCGCATTGCTGTGTTGTCAACGCTCGATTCTGCGGCGGTGAGGGAAAACTTGAGCCTTGCCGTTGATGGCATATTAGTAAAAAGTGAAAGCTGACTTTGCGCCCGTGTTGACTGTATTATGCTAATTTAAGGCGGTGTATTTTTCTTATAGTGTGCTATTATATAAGGTGTAAATCGGTGCTGTTTTTGCACGAGATTCTTTGCAATACTGGAGTGTAGCACAATGAAAGATTTTGACCTTATCACGTTGGGAGAGATAATGCTTCGCCTTTCTCCTCCTTTGAACAAGCGCATTATGAGAGATGATGTCTTTGAAAAATATGCAGGAGGCGCGGAGCTTAACGTTGCCTCTGGTATTTCGCTGCTGGGACTGCGCACAGCGGTTATTTCAAAGCTGCCGAATAACCAAATTGGTACATTTGTCAAAAACCGTATTCGTTTCAACACGGTAAGCGATGATTTTCTTATCTGGGACGATACCCCTAATGCCCGACTTGGCATTTACTACTACGAAAACGGCGCATATCCTCGAAAGCCGTCTGTCGTCTATGACCGCAAAAACTCTTCGTTCAACTCAATTCGCCTTGACGAAATCCCCGAAAGCGTCTATAGCTCTACGAGAATGTTCTATACATCGGGCATAACGCTTGCTTTGAGCGAGAACACAAGAAACGTCGCGACAGAGATGATAAAAAAGTTCAAGGCTGGCGGTGCGCTCATCGCGTTCGATGTGAACTATCGCGCTAATTTGTGGGACGAGGCGACCGCAAAGAAGACGATACTTGAAATCTTGCCGTATGTGGATTATCTGTTTATTAGCGAAGAGAGCTGCCGCCGTATGTTTGCAAAGTCTGGCACTCTTGAAGAAATGCACCGCGAGTTCTGTCGCGATTTCCCGAATATAAAGCTCATCGCTTCTAGTGAGCGCGAGGTGATAAGCCCGAAAGTGCACTCATTTACTTCGCTTGTGTACAGCGCGGAAAAAGACGAGTTTTTCACTGAGCCTCAGTATAAAGAAATCGATGTGGTAGATAGAATTGGCTCTGGCGATGCGTATTGCGCAGGTGTGCTGTTTGGTATGCTCAAATACGGCGACCCGAAAAAAGCGATGGAGTTCGGCAACGCCACTTGTGCCACAAAGAACACGATTTTCGGCGATTTGCCAGTTTCGGACTTCGAGGAAATCTCAAAGATTATCCGCGCTCATCAAGCTACAGGTCGCCAAAGCGAAATGGACAGATAACACAGGCACAGCCTGTTTTGTAACAGACACAGTCTGCTTTGTAAAAGGCACAGCCTGTTTTGAGAAAAAAACTACAAAGGGGACTGTGTTCCGTGCAGCCACGTTAGTTCGTGTTTGTTGTAGTTGAGGTGAACAACTTTAGAGTTCGGAAGCGAGGCGAAGCGATGTACTAAGTCATAATCGATTTCGCCTTGCATTTTTATGGTGCAAATCATATTGCGCACTTTGCCGCTCTCTAGCCACATATTCACCCACTCAAACAGCCGCTCTGGATAACAAATCACGTCGCTAAAAATCCAATCGAACGCGCCTATTTCATCGGGCTTGAGCGTGAATGCGTCGTGAGCTTGGAACGTAACAAGCGGATTTTTCATCAAGCTCGGTGCGAGTTCCGCCCTGTCCACTGCGAACACCTGTGCGCCCAAATTCACTAAAACCCACGTCCAGCCGCCAGGACATGCACCTGCTTCAAAGCATTTTTCATTTGCTTTCGGCAGCTCTTCCCCAAAGTAATAGCGAAACAGCGTTAAGCTCTCTTGTATCTTGAGATAAGCGCGGCTCGGCGGATTTTCGTGGTCTTCCACAAAGTGCAATCTGCCAGCAGGGAGCGGACTTGACGTGAGGGCAGAAGCAATAATCGTATGCTCGTCGATAAGCGTATATGCACCCATTGGGCTGTGCGGAATTTCAAAAGGAAACGTGCGCTCTTTTAAGTTTATGTATGGCAATTTTTCTTGAATGAGCGCGGCTCGGCGAAAGAGCTGATATTGATACGGAGCCCAGTTGCGTTGTATCGCCTTTAAGCCGCTCGCCGCTTCTGTGATAGACGTAAACGAGAGCTTAAACGGCTGTAGATAGGTTGTGCTTGCAAAATACGGCGTTTCTTCTCTCTCTTCGGGGAAATCGGGGCAATAAAGCAAATCGCCGTACACTTCAGAGCCTGTCGAATCATAGCCAAAGCGTTTCTCCAGCTCATCGCGCAAAAGAGCCATCATTTCGGGAAAGGCGAGAAAAGCTCTACCCCGTAGCTGTATAGTGTCGTTTGTAATTGTATTGTTTGTATCGTGAGTCATACTTATAGAAGAAAAATGGTTCATACAAGAACACTCCCAGTTATATAAAGCTATATTCAGTTTCTTCGATTTCCAGCTCATCAGAGTTGTTGTCGTATAAGTCGTGAATATAAGATTCTAGCTGTGGCGTGCCAGGGGAATGGATTATTTTGAAGCCTAAAGAAGAACACTCTTCGTCGTCGCTTTCGCTTTTCCAGCACGGAATGCACAAAAGTTCGATTTCCTCTGCATTTGCCCTTGACGGATATATTTTCAGTTCATATTCTTTTTCGTCTTCAATATTCACATCTACAGGCACAGGAAAATGCACTCTGCAACCGCTAAGGCTTATATCATCTAATACACCTGAGAAAGCGCATAACTCTGGAGCTTCTACTCGTCCGATTTCTTCAAATCGCACGTCTTTTCTCGCTTCTTTCATATAATCTCTAGTATCACTCTTTTTCATACCTTTGTCAATTCACACACGCACAGCGTGTTTCGTAAAAGGCACAGGTATAGCCTGTTTTACAGAAAAGAGCTGTTTTTAATACTCCTACGGTCGTGGGAAAAGTATGACCACGGTCGTGGGAGAAAAATTCCCACGGTCGTAGGTGTGTCTTATTTACGGTCGTAAGTGTATCTTGTGTACGCTCGTAAGTGTGGTATGCTTACGGTCGTAAATGGGTGTTGTGTACGGTCGTGGGGAAAAATAATTACGGTCGTGGGAAGGGAAGATTTTAGCTCGCGGGGAAAGATAAAGGCGGTATTGTGCAAAAACTGTGCGTGTAAGTTTACAAAATTATATGTTATAAACTTGAAATTTATTATTATGTGTCTTGTAAAAGAAAATGCTAATGTGCTAGATTTCGATGCTGAGGGTTAGTTTTATGAAGAAGTCGTATCACAGGCACAAAAGCATTGCTGTCAAAATACAAGTACAGCTTATTGCCGCCGCTGTTTTGACCGCTATAGCGTCCATTGCAACGGCAATTACTATTTTTCAAAAAGCATTTATCGATAATTCAATAGTTGGGCTTGAGCGCACTGCAAACGGAATCACGCAAGAGCTAAAGACGAGTGAAATTGCGGTGATGAATTATGCTGCTCTTTTTGCCGCAAGTCCTGGAATGGAAAGCTGGTCTGTGTCTGATTTGCGCAATATAGCTTCTTCGCTTTCTTTGGGCGTGCTTGCAGTTTTAGATAAAGATGGGCGCGTTATTGCAAGCTCTGATAGCCGACTGCCGCGCGGATTCGACGCTAGAGGGGCGTATGAGTGTGTGGAAAAATCACGTAGCGGCACTCCTGTTTCTCAATTTGGTGCGAGTGATTTTTCTGCTTTCGGCATTACGGCTTCTTGCATTAGCCCGTCAAGAGATTTCTTTGTGCTTGCAGGCTTAAACCTTGCAGGAGAAGGCTGGACAAAGAATGTGAAAGATGTGTACAGCGTTGAATGTACGTTGTTCCTCAATAACGTGCGAGCCGACACCACGCTTACAGGCGAAAACGGTCGAACGCTCATCGGCACAAGGCAAGATGATGAACAGATTATAAACACAGTCTTAAAGGGCAAAAAGCATTTTTCTGGCATAAACAAGATAAACGGGGCTATTTATGCAAGCGTGTATGCGCCTTTGCTTGATTCTGACGGCAAAGTGAGCGGAATGGTGTTTGTGGCGCGTCCGCTAATGGAGCTTTTGGGAGTGATGAGAGGCGTTATTCTAGGCACGATTCCTGTGTTATTGTTGATATTGGCTGTTGTGTTGGCGGTGTCGCATTTCACGATAAAGAAGCTCGTAAAGCCGATAAAGCTGCTGAAAAATGCGTTTGCAAGTATGGCAGAAGGCAGCTTAACCGAGAAAGTTGAGAATACATCGTATGACGAAATAGGCGATTTGTCAGATTCGTTTAACGCGATGACAGAGCAATTCTATGCGCTTACAAAGAATATCATTTCGGTGAAGAATGACCTCTCTGTTTCGGGCGAAGAGCTTTCTGGCGATGTGTCTGCTACGTCGATGGCGATAAGCGAAGTGGGATTCAGCGTCGAGATGGTAGGCGAACAGCTTGAGAATCAGAAAGGCAGTGTTGAAGATACGGCAGGGGCGATAAATCAGATTTCTGCAAGTACCCATTCTCTTGAAGAGATGATAGAAACGCAGTCGGCGAATATGGAAGAGGCGAGCGCGGCGATAGAAGAGATGATGGGCAATATTGCGAGCGTGAATACGACTGTCGGAAAAATGGCGGAGTCGTTTACCTTGCTTGAAACAAATGCAGAAAATGGATTTGCAAAGCAGCGAGATGTGAACGAAAAACTTTCTTATATAGAAGAGCAAAGCGAAACTTTGAAAGAAGCAAACTCGGCGATTGCCTCTATTGCAGAGCAAACAAACTTGCTGGCGATGAATGCGGCAATCGAGGCGGCGCACGCTGGGGAGGCTGGCAAGGGCTTTAGTGTTGTTGCTGACGAAATCAGAAAGCTCTCTGAAACATCGGGAGAGCAATCAAAGCGCATTGCAGACCAACTAAATACTATCCGTACTTCTATTGATGCGGTTGTTTCTGCGTCCACGGCTTCTAGCGAGGCGTTTAGCCAAGCAAGCGAGAAAATCAAAGAAACAAATAAGCTGGTTGTGCAGATTCGCGGAGCGATGGCGGAACAGCACGAAGGCTCTAAGCAAATCGGCGAAAGTCTGCGCAATATGAACGAAAGCACGGTTGCGGTGCAGACGGCATACAAGGAAATGGCGGCAGGCACAGATACGATTTTTTCTGAAATCACGGCATTGCAAGGGATTACAGAGGCGATTAACTCTATGATGAGCGATGTTAAAACAAGCGTCAACAAAATCAGTACGTCAGAGAAATCGTTGACGCAAATCAGCTCTAAGGTTGAAGAGAATATACAATCTATCGACAATCAGCTATCTGTATTCAGGCTATAATAGACCTGTTCGATAATTGTCATTATCTCACCTCGACCCGATAATCTGAGGCA
>CALDID010000141.1 GCA_937901865.1 uncultured Treponema sp. | reverse complement strand
AAGAGCTTGTGGCGAAATTTCAAAGTGATGATGAGTATAAGGTGTTTTTGATGACGCTTAAAACAGGTGGTGTTGGATTGACGCTAACGGGGGCTGATTATGTGTTTATTCTTGACCCGTGGTGGAATAGAAGCGCAGAACAACAGGCTATTGACCGCACTCACCGAATTGGTCAAACTCGAAATGTGTTTTGCTATCGCTTAATTGCAAGAGGTACGATTGAAGAAAAGATTCTTGAGCTGCAACAAAAGAAAAAAGATATGTTTGACGCAATAATCTCAACTGATTCTAACCTTATGAAAAAGCTAACACAAGAAGATATTGCTTATTTGCTTAGGGGCTAAATATGAATAAAGAGGCAGAAAAAGAGCTTATAGAGGAATTATTACGTTTGAGCAATATATCTGCAATAAAGATGCAGGCGAAATTTTTTTGTTCTGATACAATGCTAAAAAGTGAGGAATATGTAAGTAATCTTGTAAAAGCAATGCTAGACAAAGAAAAGATGATGGCATATTTCGATAGTTTCAGCGATGAAGGAAAAAGAATTTTTTTGGAAATCATCTTTAATTCAGGGATTCGCTTGAGTGAAGTAGAAAAGAGACTTTCGATTGCAAAAAACGATTTTGGGGAATTCAAAAAAAGCGATATAGATAAGATACCTTTTTTGTTTTTTAACAGAATTGAATACTATGCAGATAATTTTCTTACTATTCCAACAGTTTTGCGACGGATTTTGAAAAAAGATTTTGAGGAATTTTATTCTGAAAAGAAGTTTATTAACGGAGAGGAATTTGAAAAAAGTAAAAATCTTTTTTCAAAGGCGGATGGTGAAGAATTTTTTTTTAACTTGACAAGCATTATCAGTATTTTGAAAGATTTAGATTTTTTTTCTCGTCCTGTGGGAAGCCCCGTTCCAAAAGGAACGTTGAATAAAATTTTTAGGCTTTGCCAATTCAAAACATTTTATAATGGTATGCCATTGAGCAAAGCTAATGATGAAGAATATAAAAAAAATGGTTGCTTATATACAGAACGAGAGTGTGATAAGCTGAAAAATGCAAGAATCAATCTGGCTTTAGCTTTTTTGTCCCTTGCTTACAAAGAAAAAAATGATGAATTGCTTTTGAATGTTAACGAGCTTTATAGAACATTATTGCATAATTTTGTTATCACAGAAGATACAACTATTGATGAGAAGTTTATATATCCGTTTGTGTCAGTTACTGCAAATTATTACAGCTTTGATAGCAGAGTAAAAGTGTTTCATTCGATTGTAGAAAAGATAAAAAAGAATCCACCAAAAGAGCCGACTTTTTTTTCTTACTATAGACAACAGTTTGATGAAGATGATGTTTATCCATTTTTTGATTCGCGCACTTCTTCAGTTTATATGAAATTGCATGCGTATGAAAAACAATTTTCTAGCGAGCAGTTTCATACACAAGATAGAGTATATATAACAGAATCGATTTATTGGCGGTATGTTTTTGAAAGTGCGTTTAATAACCTCTTTTTGCTTTTTGCTTCTATTGGCTTATTTGAAATAACATGGAAAGAACCGACAGATTTTTCTTGTGTAGACAAGTCGAATATGTGCGATAAGCTGAATGAAAAAGATTTTTATCCGTTCGGCAGAATAGAGGCGATACGAATAACGCCGCTTGGTGAATATGCTTTTCATATCAGCGATACTTTTTTTATTTCTGGAATGAAGAGTTTTAAAGCCCCTGTGTTTGACGAAAAGGAATTAGTGGTGCATATTGATGCTGCGGACAAGGCTAATCAATTATTTTTAGATAAATTTTGTACGCCTCTTTCTCGCAGTCTTTTTAAAACTGATATGGCAAAGTTGAGAAAAAACTTTTCGTCGGCAATGGAGATAAAGAATCTATTTCAGGCACTCGAAAATAAAGCAGGAAAGCCTTTGGCAGCGAATTGGCAGAGGCTAGAAAAAGAAGTGGAGAACAGTTTTATAAAGATAGAGTGCGAAACGGATTGGATTGTTATAAACCTTGATAAGAAAAATGATTCTTTTATTCGATGTGTGGATAAAATCGCTTGGCAGGGACTTTGTACAAAGATGGGGGGATTAAGAATTGCTGTAAAAAAAAGCGAATTGACGCATTTTTTTAAGGCTGTGGAAAATAATGGATTTAAAATAGAAACTGACTTGAAATAATAGATGTAAATTTGTATAATTATACATCAATATAGCTTACTTAGATGTCGATACAATTATAAAAGATGCGTATTTTCGATGATTTATGCAAAATAGATAATCGGCGTTTTTAAGAGTAAAATTGAATAATTATGCAAAGACGCAGGGAGGTTTCTATGACCGATAAAGAATCAGAGATGAATTTCTTGAGCTGTATGTCTGAATTGGCTCAGGTAAATGACCCGATTGACCCAGAGTTGTATGTAAAGCACGATGTAAAACGTGGTCTTCGCAATGCTAATGGGACTGGTGTACTCGTGGGATTGACGAGAATCGGCGATGTTGTTGGTTACGAAATGAAAAATGGCGAGAAAATTGCTATTCCTGGTCGCTTAGTTTATCGTGGTTACGACGTTGAAAGCCTTGTAAAAGATTCTGAGGCGAATTCGATGTTTGGCTTTGAACAGGCTGTATATTTGCTTCTTTTTGGCGAGCTTCCGAGAAAAGATGACCTAGCAGAGTTTACTAAGTATCTCGGCAAAAAAAGAATACTTCCTGAACATTTCACTGAAGATATGATTATGAAAGCTCCCTCTTCTGATATTATGAATAAACTCTCTCGCGGAGTTTTGGCGAGCTATTCGTATGATGAAAATCCAGAAGACCGCTCTATTCCGAATATTTTAAGACAATGCCTTGAGCTTATTGCACGATTTCCAACGATTGTGGCTTATGGTTATCAAGCTAAGCGCAGATATTACGACGGGAAAAGTATGTATATTCACAATCCTGATGAAAAGCTTTCGACTGCTGAAAACTTTTTGCGTTTGATTCGAAGTGATAAGCAGTATACGCCTCTTGAAGCTCAAGTTTTGGATTTAGCTTTGATTTTGCATGCAGAGCACGGAGGCGGAAATAACTCATCTTTGACTGTTCACGTTGTTTCATCTGCTGATACGGATACTTATTCTGCGATTGCGGCTGGAGTTGGCTCTCTCAAAGGAAGACGACACGGAGGTGCAAATATTCGTGTTATGGAGATGATGAGCGAGATAAAGCAGGCTGTGAAAGATTGGGAGAACGAAGATGAAATTGCTGCGTATCTGCGAAAAATTGTGAATAAAGAGGCATTTGACCATACAGGACTTATTTATGGTATGGGGCACGCAGTTTACACGATTTCTGACCCGCGGTGTATTTTGCTCAAAAACAAGGCTGCTCAGCTAGCAAAAGAAAAGGGAATGGAAAAGGAATTCAACTTCTATCGTACTATAGAAAAAATTGCGCCGAAAGTGCTTTATGAAAAGATTGGTGCTAAAAAGCAGATTTGCGCAAATGTAGATTTCTATTCTGGCTTTGTGTATACAATGCTTAATATTCCAAGTGAATTGTATACACCGATTTTTGCTATTGCGCGTGTTGCTGGTTGGAGCGCGCATAGAGTTGAGGAAGTGGTAGCAGGAGGAAGAATCTATCGTCCTGCATACAAGAATGTTTCTCCAGAAAGAGAATATGTGCCGATAAATAACCGCTAAAAACGAAGTGCCTCTGTTCTTTACGTTGGACAGAGGCGTTTTATATTTTTTCTATTATAGAAGTGAATAAAAGGAAGTGGATAAAAGATTACTTTTGTAAAAAACCCTTTTCGATGAGCCATTGGTGTAAATCTTCGTTCCAATGTTCTTTTTTCATAAAATCATTATCGACCATTCCAAAACCATGTCCGCCCTCGTCGTAAGATTTAAAAGTAACATCTGCTCCTTTTGCGATTAGTGCGCTGTAGAGCCGTTCGCTGTTTTCAAACTGCACAACATCGTCATCGCGACAGGCAACAAGATATACAGGCGGCATAGTATCGCTGACTTGTAATTCTAATGAAAATAAATTCTTTTGTTCTTGAGAGGGCTTCTTTGTGTTGAGAAGAGATTTTCTTGACCAATGGTGATATATGTCATCTTGCATAGACACAACAGGGTAAATCGGTGCAATCCAATTTGGTTTTAGCGACACACTGTGAGAAATCCCCATTTTCTCAAGTTCGTCAGTTCTTTCTGCAAACTCTGCTGCCCATGTAACAAGATGTCCGCCTGCACTGTAGCCGATTAAACCGATATTGTTTTTATCAATGTTATAAGAACTTGCTTGCTCTCGAAGAAGTTGCATTGCTCTCTGCACGTCTTGCATCATAGCGGGGTAATGTCGCCTCCAAACTGCAACGCGATATTCTAGCACAAAAGAGGCTACTCCTAGATTTGAAAACCAAAGAGCCGATGTTTTTCCTTCGTTTTTCAATCCTAAATGATGATAACTTCCGCCAGGACAAATAATTACAGCAGGGGTAGATTCGCTATCTTCCGTATTTTTCGCAGGATAATAGTGAAGATATGCAATTTCGTGTTTTAGACCTTTCACGTCTTCCCAAAGGCGGATTTTTGTACTTTCTTTCGCATTGAGAGGAAAAGAAAGAATTGCAAATGTGAAAAATAGAATAGAAAAAAAATGTTTCATAAGCTAAGTATATTGAAAAGATGTGTTTTTGTATATAAAATACTTTTAACACGATACCAAAGGCGGAAAAATAAATGCTTTCTGACATCGAAATCGCACAGAAAAATGTAATGGCTCCTATAGAGGAGATTGCTTCAAAAATCGGGCTTGCAAAAGATGACTTGGAATGCTACGGTGCATACAAGGCGAAACTTTCTTTTAAAAAACTTCGTGAGCTGCAAAAGTTAGGTGAAAACGAGGAAGCTCGAGGAAAATTGATTTTAGTAACTGCTATGACACCAACATCATCAGGAGAGGGAAAATCGACTGTTGTTATCGGATTAGCAGATGCTTTATCAGCTTTGGGCAAAAAAAGTGTTATTGCACTTCGAGAACCTTCTTTAGGTCCGTGCTTTGGCATAAAGGGCGGAGCTTGTGGCGGCGGTTATGCACAAGTTGTGCCGATGGAAGACATCAATTTACATTTCACGGGTGATATTCACGCTATAACAGCGGCAAACAATTTGATGGCGGCTCTCATCGATAATCACATTCAGCATGGCAATTCGCTATCTATTGACCCGCGTACGATTAGTTGGAAAAGATGTGTAGACCTCAATGATAGAGCATTGCGAAATGTGATTGTTGGCTTAGGCAGCAGAATTGACGGCACGCCGAGAGAAAGTCATTTTCAGATTTCTGTTGCAAGCGAAATTATGGCTATTGTCTGTTTGTCAAAGTCGATTACAGAGTTAAAAGAGCGTATATCTCGCATTGTGATTGCAGAAGATTTTTCAAGAAGACCTGTTACCTTTGGTCAACTCGGTTGCACGGGAGCAATAGCAACTCTTCTAAAAGATGCGATTCGTCCTAATCTTGTACAGAGTCTTGAGAAAACGCCTGCTTTTGTTCATGGAGGTCCTTTTGCAAATATTGCACACGGTTGTAACTCGATAAATGCAACTTTGTGTGCTCTTGCTTCGGGTGAATATGTGGTTACAGAAGCAGGATTTGCGGCTGATTTGGGTGCAGAAAAGTTCTTTGATATAAAATGCAGATTGAATAATATTGCGCCGTCAGCGGTTGTTTTGGTCGTGACGGTGAGAGCGTTGCAGATGCACGGAAAGGGAAGTGTTAAGCGAGGCTTTGCAAATGTGAAAGCTCATATAGAAAATCTTAAAAAGTTTGGAGTGAATGTTGTTGTAGCGATAAATAAGTTTGCTACAGATAAAACAAGCGATATTGCAACTATTCAAGACCTTGCTTCAGAATTGAACGTTTCAGCGATTGAATGTGATGGCTGGGGGAGCGGAGGAGATGGTGTTAAGGAGCTTGCAAACAAGGTGGTAAAGCTGTGTGATGTGAAAACAGAGTTCACTCCAATTTATCCGCTTGATATGAGGCTCAAAGATAAAATCGAAACTCTTGCTAAAGAGATTTATCATGCAGGAAGAGTCGAATTCGATAGCAAGGCACTTAAAAAATTGGATTTATTCGAGGAACTGGGCTACAAAGATTTGCCTATTTGTATGGCAAAAACACAGAATTCGATTAGCCACGATAAAAGCCTTTTAGGAAGTCCTGATGGGTATACATTCCCTGTACGAGATGTGCAACTTTATGCAGGAGCGGGCTTTGTAGTTGCGTTTGCTGGCGACATTGTGGACATGCCAGGATTGCCAAAAAGTCCTTCTGCTCTGAACATTGATGTAGATGATGACGGTATTGTAAGCGGATTGTTTTAATGCAATAATTGCCGAATAATGATAGAAGCTAGTGTAATGAGTAATTGCACTAGCTTTTTTATATAAAAGTAATTAAATATGCAGAATTATGTATAAAAATTCGCATAAATATGCAATTCTTTATTGACACTTATCGAAATATTTAGAATAATATAATCGTTATGACAAACCCGTTAGCACAAGAATTGAACGCCGCCCTTGAAGGCACATCTGTGGGCAGCTTGCTGTCAGATTTCGGTAAGAGAATATACTTTCCGAAAGGTATCATAGCTCAGAGCGCAGAAGCTAAGCAAAAAGGCAAAACTGCAAATGCTACTATCGGTATGACAGTGCAGAACGGTACTCCTGTTATACTTGAAGCTGTGCATAAAAGCGCGCCTGAACTCTCTTCAAGAGAACTTGTTGCTTATGCACCTACTGCAGGTCTTCCTGATTTGCGCGAGGCGTGGAAAAAAGAGATAATCAAAAAGAACCCATCTTTAAAAGAAAAATCTTTCTCGCTTCCTGTTCTTGTCCCTGGCTTGACTGCTGGTATTTCATATTTGTCAGACCTTTTTCTTGATGAAACAAAGACTTTGATTGCAGGCAATCCTTCTTGGGATAACTATGCGCTTATCGCTGAAACTCGCCGCAATGCTTCTTTTAGACAGTTTTCAATGTTCAAGAACGGGGGCTTCCATTTAGAAGCATTCAAAGAAACTGTTTTGGACGAGGCGAAAAAAGGTGAAGTGAGATTGCTTCTTAACTTTCCTCAGAATCCATCTGGATATTCTCCTACAGTAGCAGAAGCAAAAGAAATAGTTTCTTTTTTGACAGGTGTGGCAGCAAGCGGAACAAAAGTTCTTGTTTGGTGCGATGATGCATATTTTGGCTTGAACTATGAAGACGACATAGAAAAGCAATCTCTTTTTGCATATCTTGCTGATGCAAATGAGAATTTACTTGCTGTCAAGATTGACGGACCTACAAAAGAAGACTTTGTATGGGGCTTTAGAGCAGGGTTCTTGACTTTTGCAAGCAAAGGCTTAACACAAGCTCATTATGATGCAATCGTGAAAAAACTGATGGGAACTATCCGTTCTTCCGTGAGCTGTGCTTCAACTCCGCCTCAGACAATGCTTTTGAGAGCATTCCAAGACGAGAATCTTGAAGCGCAGAAAAAGGCTTTCCGTGATATGCTTGAAGCTCGCTATAAGAAGGTGAGAGCGTTTACCGATAGCCACTCAAGCTGTGCTTTAGAGCCACTGCCGTTTAATTCTGGTTACTTTATGTCATTTAATCTCTTTAACGTAAATGCGGAAAAAATGAGAGAAGTTTTGCTAGAAAATTACGGAATTGGGACAATAGCTATTGACGAAAAAACGCTTCGTGTGGCATTCTCTTCTCTTGATGAAGACAAAATCGAAACTGTATATTCAGCAATTTATAAGGTGGCAGAGGAACTTTCTCGTGCCTGTGCGTAAAGCTACGGCTTTTATTCTTTGTGCAGTGTCTGTTGCATTCACATCGTGCAGCAGACGCAATGCACCTATTGAACTTTCAACTGTGCCGATTGTCATTTGGACTGATAAAGTTGAAATTGCTTCCTATGTAGAGCTATTTAATGCAAGTCAAGATAAATACAAAGCAGTCGTTGAATATCATTCTAATCCCTGCGAATCGCTTGATTTGTACGGTACTGTTAATGCAGATTCTTCTAGCAATCCTGATATAGTAATTGGTACGGCGTTGAAAAACAGCCATACAAGAAGTTATTTTCTTCCTCTTGATTATCTTTTTACAGAAAGAAGCCTCGACGAAACTCGCTTTTATCCTTCACTGCTTTCTGCTGGCAAGCAAGACGACAAGCAATATATTTTGCCTTTGAGCTTTAATATGCCTGCGGTTATGTTTTCTACAAAATATGAGTCGCTCATAGAAGAAAACTATATGCTTTCTGTTGACCAAATAAAAGAAATAGCTTCGTCTTTTAATAGCGTGAACTCAGCTGGCAAAATCACCGCGATGGGCTTTGCTCCGAGCTGGGACGGCGAGTTTTTATATCTTGTTTCGCTTTTAGCAGGTGCTTCGTATCGTCAAGAAGAAACAATGTTTTCTTGGGATAATACGCAAGTAAATAATGCTGTTGAATATTTGCGTGATTGGACAACGACGGCGAACGGCTCTACAACAACAGAGCAGGAGTTTTCTTTTAAGTATTTGTATACTCCAAAATATAAACAAATTGCTACGGGGCGATGTTTGTTTTCATATATATCAAGCGGCGACTTGTTTAATTTGAATGGCGAAATCTTGCAGAATATTGATTTTAGATGGATACACCAAAATCACAAAATCCCGATTGCAGATTCACTTGTTTCGCTTGGAATTTTCAAGCGGTCAAAAAATACAGATGCGGCAGAATCATTTATCGTGTGGTTGCTGCAAGAGAATACGCAGAAAAGCCTTTTGGAGCGAACAAAAAAAATGAATTTGAATAATGCAGTGTTCGGCATTGCAGGCGGATTTTCGGCGATGAAAGATGTAACTGAAAAAGATTTCCCGATGTATTATCAGCTGCTTTTGGGAAATTTGCCAGTAAGTGAATATCTTGATTCTGTTACTATTTTGCCGCCGCAATGGAATACGATAAAGCAAAAAGTCATTATTCCGTATCTTATGGAAGTAACAGATACGTCTAAAAACTCTAATGAAACGCTCGGAGAGGCTTTAGCGAACTGGAAGAAGCAGAATTACTAAATTTATCTGTTAACCTTTTGTAATGTATGCCGATAGAATTCTATGATAACAGTGATGGGTGGGAAAAACACTGTGAATCGGAATATTTTATAGAAGGAGGCATGATATGATTACGTCGTTGACTTCCTTGAATCCTATGTCATACGGAAATTACGTTACGCATGGTTCTGGGAAATTGTACGTTCCTGTGAATAGTCATTATGTCGGTTATGCACAGTTTGATCATGTATCGGGTATAAGTGCTCAGCATGGGCAACAGGGAGTACCAGTAAACAAACTTAGTATTCTGAATACTCTTATCGATAGGTTTCTTTCAGTCCAAAGTGGTTCATCGGGGAAAGTCAGCGCAGAGGAAATTGAGGGAGCAACAGATGAGCAATTAGATGCTATGATTATGCAGGCTCAAAATCAAATGAAAGATGTTATGCAAGATGTGGCTGTAATTCCCTTTGCACTTGCAGGCTCTTCAACACCTACTGTTGGTGCTGTATTCTCGCTTGTTATTTAGAATTTTTCAAACATGTTTAATTTTATCCAAAAGAGCTATTCATCTATGAGTGGCTCTTTTTGTTTTCTATAGTATGGGATTCTTTGTCTTAATACAGGGATTTGTCTTTGAGGAAAAGAGCTTTTTGAGAAAAAGACCTTTGGGAAAAAGAGCCTTTGGCTCGGTTGACAGTAAATCCTTAAATAGCTAATATTAAGCCTATGAAACCGCAGTTGATTAAAGATATTTTGACATCGAACCCAGACGGCAGAACAGTTACTGTGTGCGGTTGGGTTAGAACGAAGAGAGATTCAAAGAATCTTGTTTTTATACAGGTAAACGACGGAAGCTGTTTTGCTTCAATTCAGCTTACCTTTGACCGCACTTGTCCGCACGCAAATGCTGATTCTGTTTCAATCGAAGAACAGTTAAAATTAGTTACTACAGGCGCATCGGTAAAGGCGGAAGGCGTGATTATCCCTTCTCCTGCAAGCGGACAGGCTGTAGAAGTTACGCTTGTGAAACTTAGCGTGTTAGGCACTTGCCCGACTGATAGCTATCCATTGCAGAAAAAGAATATGTCAATGGAATACTTGCGTGAAAATGCACACTTGAGAGCAAGAACAAATACGTTCGGGGCTGTGTTCCGTCTTCGCAATCAGATGGCTTTGGCGTTGCACACGTTCTTTCAAGAGCGAGGCTTCGTCTACATTATGGCTCCTGAAATCACTTGTTCCGACGCAGAGGGCGCAGGCGAGATGTTCCAGGTTACCACGCTTTCGCTTGAGAAAATCGCAGAACTCGGCGTAAAGGCGGGCGCGGGCGGAATGAAGATTGAAGATGCGCACAAAATCGTGGATTATTCAAAAGACTTCTTCGGCAAAAAGGCAAATCTTACCGTAAGCGGACAGCTTGAAGCAGAAACAATGGCGACCGCGTTGAGCCGTGTATACACCTTTGGACCGACATTCCGCGCAGAAAACTCTAACCCTCCGCGCCATCTTGCAGAGTTCTGGATGTGCGAGCCTGAAATGGCGTTCTTTGACCTCTTCGACGATATGGACTTGGAAGAAGAGTTCTTGAAATATATGTTCAACTGGGCTTTGACAAAGTGCCGCGATGACCTTGAGTTCTTTGAAAAGAGAATACAGAGCGGCGTTATTGCGCAGCTGCAGCACGTTGTAGACACTCCGTTTAAGCGCATTTCGTACACGGACGCAGTGAAAGAGCTTGAGCCGTACAACAAAGATTTTGAGTACCCGATTGAATGGGGAAAGGAATTGCAGACAGAACACGAGAGATGTTTGACCGAAAAGATTTTCAAGAGTCCTGTGATGGTTTACAACTATCCGAAAGATGTAAAGGCGTTCTATATGAAGCAGAACGACGACGGAAAGACTGTGCGCGCTGTTGATGTCTTAGTTCCTGGCTTGGGAGAGATTACAGGCGGAAGCGAACGCGAAGAGAATTATGACAAGCTGTTGAAAGTGTGCGAAGAAAGAGGAATGGATATGAGCAATTATCAGTGGTATCTTGACCTCCGCCGCTTTGGCTCTGTGCCGCACTCTGGCTTTGGCTTGGGCTTCGACCGCTTGCTTCGCTATATCACAGGTATGGCGAATATCCGCGATGTTGTGCCGTATCCGCGCGCACCAAAGCTCGCTGACTTCTAAAATACTATTGAGCAAGTGTAGAAATATGCTTGCTCTTTTTTTATGTCTTGTCTATTTTTTGAAAAAACAGGGCTACTTTTAAAAAATGCAGGGCTTGTTTTAGGAAGAAAGTAGGGCTACTTTTAAAATGCAGGACTAGTTTTAGGAAGAAAGTAGGCTTGCTATAGGTAAATGCAGGGCTACTTTTGGTGTGAAACTAGGCTACTTCTTGAGTAAAACAAGGCTATTTTTTTGCGAAAAAAGGAGCTGTTTCAAAAAGTATGCTGTTATTATCTCACCTCGATCTGAT
>CALDID010000140.1 GCA_937901865.1 uncultured Treponema sp. | reverse complement strand
GCGGTGAGTGCTGCGGGAGCGGTCATGCTCCGAGGCGGTGCGTATAAGCCGAGAAGTTCGCCGTACAGCTTTCAGGGCTTGGGCGAAGAGGGCCTGCAGTATCTCAAAGAAGCGGGCGAAAAATACGGGCTTCCAGTGGTTACGGAAATCGTGGCGACAGAGTTTATCCCTGTGATGCGGGATTATGTTGATGTGTACCAAGTCGGTGCGCGCAATATGCAGAACTTCGAGTTGCTCAAAAAACTTGGCGCGCTGGGTAAGCCTGTCATCTTGAAGCGTGGGCTGTCGTCCACGATTGAAGAATGGCTGATGGCGGCGGAATATCTGCTTTCGAGCGGCACAGACAAGGTGATTTTGTGCGAGCGGGGAATCCGCACCTATGAGCGCGCGACGCGGAACACGCTGGATTTGTCGGCGATTCCGATTTTGCGCGGTTTGACGCATTTGCCTGTCATTGTTGACCCGAGCCACGCGGTCGGTATTCGCGACAAGGTTGCTCCGATGGCTCTGGCGGCGGTTGCGGGCGGCGCGGACGGCATTATCGTGGAGGTGCATTGCAATCCCGACAAGGCGTTGTCTGACGGCGCGCAGTCGCTTTATCCTGCGCAGTTCGACAAGTTGATGCAGGACATTCAGGCTCTTGCGCCCGTCGTGGGAAAGCAGGTTGCGCATATTCGCTCGGCTCAAGCGGCGGTGCACTCTTCATCTGACGCACCCGAAAGCGCGAGTGAAAAAAGCGTGCGTTGTGCGTTCTGCGGAAAGCGCGGGGCGTATGCGGAGCAGGCGATTGCGCAGTATTTTGACGGCGAGTGCGAGGCGGTGGCTGTCGATTCGTTCCGCGAGATTTTCCAAAGCGTCGTGGACGGCAAGGCGGATTTCGGTATGGTGCCGATTGAAAATTGCCTTGCAGGAAGCGTCTACGAGAATTATGACAATCTCGTGCAATTCGGCGACATCGGCATTGTGGGCGCGTTGACGCTGCGGATTCAGCATGCGCTTTTGGGCGTGAAGGGCGCGGCGTTGAGCGACGTGAAGCAGGTGTATTCGCACCCGCAGGGCTTGGCGCAAAGTCACAAGTTCTTGAGCGAACACAAGGACTGGAAGCACATCGAAGCGATTTCAACCGCGACGGCGGCGAAAATGGTCGGCGAAATGGGCAAGAAGGAAAATGCGGCGATTGCTTCTGTGGTTACGGCGGGGCTTTACAATCTGGACATCTTAAAAGAAGATATCGAGGACAACGCCGCGAATTACACGCGATTTGTTATCATTGCGTCGAATAATGTTGCCAAAAAGCCGCTTATTGCCGAAAAGCCAAATACGGCGTCGTTTGTGTTCTCGGTCAATAACGAGCCTGGCGCGCTGTATAATTGCTTGGGCATTTTCCAGAGCAAAGGCTTGAACTTAACGCGTCTTGAATCGCGACCAATCGCGGGCAAGCCGTGGAAATACTGGTTTTATGCCGATGCAGAACTCAAAGCGGATTGTGCTGACGTTTCGGCGTATATAAAAGAAATTATGGACGCTCTTCGCGAAAAGGCGGAGGACGTGCGTCTGTTGGGCATTTACTCTGAAGGGAGGAGATAAGTATGGAACAAAGATATGTTTTGTCTGTTTTGGTTGAAAACCACGCGGGCGTTTTGAGCCGTGTGTCAGGTCTTTTCAGTCGCCGTGGCTACAACATCGACAGCCTTACGGTGTGCGAAACGTCGAACCCCGGGCAGTCAAGAATGACGATTGTGGTGCGTGGCGACGAGTACATTTTGGAGCAAATCGAAAAGCAGCTTTCTAAGCTCATCGAGGTGATTTCGATTCATCATTGTGAAAAGAGCAAGACGTGTGAGCGCGAGATGATTTTGATAAAGGTCGCGGCGAGTGGTGCGGAACGTGCGGTTATCATTGAAACGTGCAATATTTTCCGTGCGCACATCGTTGATGTTGACGTGGACAGCGTTATTGTGGAGGCGACGGGCAGCGAGGACAAAATTGAAAGCCTCATCAAGTTGCTCACGCCGTTCGGCATCAAGGAACTTGCGCGCACAGGTCTGACTGCAATGGGGCGCGGCAGCGAAATTATGCAATAAGGCATAGCCTTTTTTCAAAAAAACCGTCTTCTTATGCGAGGGCGGTTTTATTTTGCTGTGCGCTCGTACAAAACTTTGCCGCGTCGGTTGATGTGGTCGATTAAATCGGGATTTTTGAGCGAGGAAAAATCGGAGATGTCTACCAAATACGGCAAATTTTCAGAAAGCCCGAACTCGTTTTTTTGTGGCTTTTCACTCTTTTGCACACAGTTCATCAAATGTCATCTCCAATGCGAAAAAACACGGCATATAGGTGTTCTGCACTTTTTCAAAAATCTCTGTTGCGGTCGCTTCATCATATAAATAACTGCATTTGTTTCGTGAGTCAATCATATCTAGCCATAATTTGCCGTTGGAAATCAAGTCGCGGTTAAATGCCTGCCGATACGAATCTTTGCTTCCATAGATTTTATCGCCGCCGCCTTGTGCCTCAATAAAGTCCTTGAGCACTTTCCACGATAATTCTTGTGTAAACTCAAACGCTTGAATAACGCCGAGCCTGTGAAGTTCATTTTTTGGGTCGCAAGATTCTATTGAACGTTGCAAAGTTGCAAGAGCTTTTTTGTAATTCTGAAATCGTTGTTTCCATCGAATATCGTCCATTGTGCGCCTCGTGCCTCTATTTTTGCACATACCCATAAAAAAAGCAAGGGCGCGCCCAGCCCCTGCTTTGTAAGATTATTCTGCGGTAAGTGCTATATTTCCATCAGAACATTTGACTGTGATGCCGTCATAGTTAGCTTCTTCGTCGCTTGCATCGTCAGAAATAGAGTACCAGTTGCTACCTTTAGCGATAGCCTCCCATTGCGCTTTAGTGCCTCCGTAATTTATCGTTTTTAGGTAGTAATTATCATCGAATGCTTTACTCTCGATAGTGGTAACTGCTGCAGGAATTGTTAATTCTATGATGTCAGCACCTTTGAATGCACTGTAAGGAATCGTCGTAATTCCCTGTCTGATAACAACGCTGTCGAGATATGCTTCTTCAAATACCGAGCTTCCAAGACTTGTAACGCTGTCGGGAATAACTAAATCGGCTGGCTGGATTTTCTTGCAATACTTAAAAGCATTGTTTCCGATTGTCGTTAAACTGCTCGGAAGTTCTCCAATATTGATGAGAGGGTCGTCGTAAAATGCGTTTTTGTCAATCGTTTTTAGATTGGAAGGCAATGTTGCGTGTGTGAGCGAAAAGCAATAGCGCAGGGAATTTCTGCCGAGTGTTTGGAGTGTTGACGGGAACACGATGGTTTTGAGATTTTTATTGTTGCGGATTGCATTCCTACCAATACTCACTAAGCCTTCTGGAAGTGTGAGCGACAATAGCGAGTCTATGCCAGCAAGCCGTGCCGCGTTGTCGCCGTCGTCAATATCGCCGAGTGCTGTCAATCCTGTTGTCTCACTCAAATCGAGATTGATGAAAATTGTTGCGTCCGTTCCATCGTCTGTAAGACTGATAAGTGCTGCCCTCAATGCAATAATTGTGTCGCTAGTGATTGCGCCAGTGAGCTTTACGGTGTAAGTTCCTGCTTCTGTAATTGCCTGTATTGCGCTTGCGGCAGTATCTGCTGTTACGGAGATTTCTGCCGTCCACTTTGCGATAAGCGCGACATCTGCTGTAACTTTGTAACTACCCGCTTCTGCTTTTGCAGAGCCGTCGTACCAACCGCCGAACGTGTAGCCGCTTGCGCTCAGTTCTGGCAACTGCGACGCTGTCAAAACAGTATTTTCTTCAACCGAGATTTTCGCTGGCGTTTCTCCGTATTCGGATACATAGATAACAGAATATGTTACTGTATCATCGTCGTTATCGTCTGAATTGTTTTGGCACGCAACGAAAAGAGGAATCGTGAATAAAAGTGCGAACAAAAAGAGAGCAGAAATGTGCTGTTTTATAGAAAACATAAGTGTCCTCCTAAAAAAGAAAAATGTGAAAAACGGCAAGGGAGTTGTTGCGTCCCTTGTCGTTCTTGTTAATCGTTATTCCGTTACGGTTGGAAGCGTCGTCGTGGCGGTAAGCACATCTGCAAAGAGTAGATTAGCCCCGTCGTATATCATTGTAATGGCTTCGTCGAATTGTTCTTCTTCCGTTTCGATTTCGCCGTTTGAGTGTATATGCGTAAATTTAGAAACCATATTTACTGTCGCAGTAACAATGAGATTGTCCTTTACAGTAAACGTTCCTGTTCCTGTAGATGTATCTGTCATATGTCCGCCTGTCGAAGCAGCGTTCGAATTGAATGATATTTTTTTGTCTGACGAGAGTGCTATAGAAAGCGTATAATGAACTTCATCAGGCTTTCCCTCATTCGTCTTATATGTTGTGCCGAATGTTGCATACAGTCCGCTTCCGCTTGTTCGTGCCAGAGTTAAATCTGAATAAATGAGGTATAGCGTACTGTCATACTTTCGCAATAGATATTTTTCTGTATCCTCCACTTCTCCGTCGTCAAGTTCATTTATCGTAAGCACGCCGTTTTCGTATGTGCATACATATTTGTCTGACGATTTTCGACATGATACAGAGCCGTCTTTTTTTTCATACTCATATTTCTCAAACGTAATTCCAGTTGCAGAGAATATGAAATATTCCTCTTCCCATTCTACTTTCTCTCCATTTTCATCATAGTCTTGGTCAGAAACAACCATATACGTTTTCCCTGCAAGTTCTGAAAGCGTAGGCGTAGAGAATGCTGACAAATCTGTGCTTGTCGAACTGCTAGAAGAGCTGTCGCTTGCAATTTCAACGGCAGGTATCTCGGCTGTGAAGTTTGTTGCAGTCAAAGTGAAATCGAACGTCTTTTGTTCTTTTACACTTTCAAGCACACCGCTCGAATTTGCAGCCTTTGTTACAACGAGGCTCAGTGTTGTTGCAGAAGTACCGATTACCGAAATATCGCCTGTGTATGTGCCAGAATACTTCACAACGCCGTTGAGAGTATACGTCCACGTTCCTTCCGTCGTAGTTGCTCGGCTGCTCGTTGCATTTTCTGTAAATGTATACACGCCGCCTGCTGAATCAGTAAGTGTTGCTACTCTGCTACCGCTGTCGGTCGTTACTGCACTAGAGCTGACAGAGCCGCTTGTTGCAGAGTCAGTTACGGTCTGTGTTGTCTGCTCGGTATCGTCGTCGTCATCATCGCCGCCGTTGTTGCAAGACGCAAATGCAAATACACCCAATGCCAATAGAAGCGCAAAGCTCCCTTTTAGAAAAAATTTCTTTGAAGATAAAGTCATAAAAGACCTCCGAAACGTCCAGTCAAAACGAACGTTTAAATGAGGCATTTTTTTAGTGGCATAAAATTGAAATCTGTGTATTACTGCGCTAGAATTAGTG
>CALDID010000139.1 GCA_937901865.1 uncultured Treponema sp. | reverse complement strand
ACGACGCTCTTCCGATCTAATGAAGAAAACAATGAACAAAATTAGCAGATACATGAAACTGCATTGCGAAAGCAATAATTAAAATCCAAGAAATAAGTTTCTTTCTCTTAACTAAAGGCATTCCAATAATAATTATAGTTTCTGCAATAAATTGACGGAACGTATCAAACGTCAGCGTCATATATGAATAACCAGAAAATACACAGAAAAATAAAACAAGTATCGGATAAAAAGAATTGTTATAGATATATTTGAATAAAACAACACATCCTATAATACAAGTTATAATTTGCATTGTATAATATGTTGGGAACAGATTGTTATAGAAAATATAGCCAGGCTCAAAACCAGAAATATCATCACGTTTAGTAAAAAAATCGTAGTATGCGACCCAATCATAACCAACTTCATATCGACCAGCTGTAAAAATAATTAAAATAGCGGCTAAAACAATATATGAATAATTAACAAAAATCTTTTCCCTAGGGTTAGCATATTGTTCACAAAGACAAAAGGAGAAGAGAAGCAGAACAAGAAAATAATAAATCATGCCTTACTCCATTCCTTAAAGAAGTCTCTCGAAACTATATTTGACATAGAAAAGTTTTCTATTACAAATTTTCTTTGTTCAGCACCAGCGGAAATTGCATCAAATTTCCCATCTATAATATTCTGCAGCTTCTCTTTAAATTGTTCTGTAATAACTTCTAAATCTTGTTCTTGCTCTTTGCTTTTATCTGCAATGAATCCTAGCTGTCCGTTTTGAGTAATATCTTTTGCAGCTCCTACCTCTGTTGTCATAATATAAAGGCCGTGAAATGCTGCTTCAAGGAATACAAGAGCAAAGCCCTCAAACCTTGATGTAAACATCAAGGTTTGAGAGCTTTCATAAAGCCGAGATAATTCTTCTTTATCATAAATAGCACCTGTAAAAGAGATTTTTTCTTTTAAATCTGGATGCGCTTCATAAAAAGTATCCATCTTTTCCTGAAAATTCTGTTCTTCATTTTCTATCTGACCAATAAGTTTCACTTTCCAGTCTTTTAAATCAATTTTAGTCAGGATATCTAAAAGGAGTTCAGTATTTTTTTGATATGTTCCTAACCTTCCTACTGTTATTATCGTTTTTTCTTTTATCAATTTATCACTAGAGTTCGGAAGATTCAAATCATCAAAACCATTAGGTACAAGCTGGACTTTTGAAAAGATTTTATTAGATTTCAAAGAATTTACAACATCAGTAACTTCAGCACTTAAAAGATTAACGTTTCTTATTACGTGCCTGTAAATTATTCTTTTAATAAAACTGTTCTGAACTCCATTTATAGCACTTGTAGCATCCGCACATGCCATATCAAGTTTTAAATAAATTTTTACCTTTGGCAAAAAAGTTTTTAAATATAAAACTAAAGCCATTGTAAAATATGAAAGATGAAACAGCATAACGTGTGTAATATTTTCAGTCTTAATTGTCTTTACTGCAGGTTTTACACATGAAAGCTGATATTTTACAGACATGGCTACGTTCTTATTATCATATATTGCTTTATTGGTACAAAAATCTCTTATTTTTATTCCTCTTTTTTCGGTTGATTTGTGTTCATTCTGACCAACCTTAAAAATTGTTGTCTCATCAAAATATTGTTGTAGATAAATAGGAAACAACCCAACATCTTTATCTAGATGAAAATCGTAAAAGGGAAGAATAAAGAACTGCGCAAAATTTGTCATGACTATTTTCTCAAAAGCTTTGTTTTAACTAGATATAATGTATTACGGATAAATCCCGTGTATTTTGATATGTAACGATGAATCTTATGTGGGTATGGGTTTTGTAATACGCCATCATATATGTGCATAATATTTTCTAATTGAGAGTTTACATCATATTTTTCATAAAAAATCTTCTTTGAAGCCTTTGAACATTCCTCATAAAAATCTTTATCACTTTCAAGTTTTTTCATCTTTTCCGCATATTCATCTGCATTATTTACTATAAACCCATTACCTTGAATTACTTCTGCTTGACCATTAAATGCAGTGGAATAATGAGTAATTACAGGTTTCGAAAAATACAATGCTTCTGCAATTGCTGTAGAATTCAACTCTCCGTCTTTTCGTCCATGAGCATACACATCAATTGACTTAAGGAAACTGTAAAGAATATTTGTGTCAGAAGTGTAATCTATAAAATAAACATTTTTTATACCTAAATCTTTAGCTTGTTTTTTGTATAATTTGCTACCACCACAAACAATAAAAGCATTCTTATCTGTTTCAATTTTTTTAAAAGCTTTCAAAGGTATATCTGAAAAAATCTGATCGCTATTACGCTGATGAAAGCCATAAACAAATGCATCCTCAGATATCCCAAATTTTTTCCGGAAGTCAATAAATTCAAAGTTTTCCATTTTCATAGGATGCGAAACCATAACACAACGAGATTTATCACCGCCACGTTTTAACCACATATTCTGTGAAAATTCAGAAATCTGCATTACCCTTGAAATGTTATAATCATTATTTACACCACTTATGTAGTGCAAAGAATCAACAACAGGTATATTTTTAATTTTGTAAATAGGATATCCGCTAATTCCGCAAGTTGCAATTTGAACTATATCGTACTTTTTTTCCCATTTATCAAAAAAATCAGATTTTGCAGCAGTAGATTTATAAAAATGATTTTTCACACCATCCACATGAAATTCTATAAGTTTCACCCCATTTTCTTCCAAGAGTTTTGCTTTAGAATCATCCTTGTTATCTGCAGTATAATAGAAATCAACGGAATATTTGTCTTTAGGTAGGTTTATTGCAATCATCTGTAAAAATTTTTGAGTACCCGCACTTGCAAGACCACCTGAAGCTATAATTGCAAGTCTAATTTTCTCTGAGGTATTATTTTGCATTTTTATTTTCTGCCTATTCTTCTAAGTGTATTTATTATTTTACGCTCAAATCCCATTTTATACTTAAATGGATCAAATATAAAATCAGGTTTATCTTTATACATAATCTCAGGGAAATGGAAATCTTTAGGGAATGTGTAATCATAAGATGTAAACATTTTCCTTAATCTTGAATAAACTTTTACATCCTTTAATTTCATTGATGAACGCTGTAAATATGATGCATGAAGATAATAACCGTTCTGAACAACGGTCTTATATACATTATTCTGGACATCTTTATTATTTTCATCAAAAGCCCCCTCTATTCCATACGGTCCGCCAATATGAAGACCAGGTATGTTTTTGGAATAAATACGAATATTTGCTGCTTCCTCTAAAAAAACAGGGGGTTGTTCTGTATTGTTCCAAACACCTTTTATTCCATATTTGTCACGCTTTTTATCTCGATAATGGAAGATGTCTCCTGCGCAATAATAGTCACGAGTTGCAATAAGTTTTACATCATCATCTTTTTCAATAATATCACGTATTTCTTTTAAGCTGTCTTCCCACCAAATCTCATCACCATCTACAGTAAAGAAAAACTCTGTTTCGGTCATATCAAGTTGTTTTTGTCGCCATACAGTAAAATCATTACGATTATTAACAGGAGTCTCTTGATAAATAATTTTGTTTTTATATTCATCTTTAAGATTGATTACATATTCAATTATTTTTTTTGTATCATCTTGAGATCCTGTATCAAAGATAATCATTTTGTCTACAAAATCAATCGTAGACATAATAGCATACCAAATATAGCAGTCCTCATTTTTAACCATTACATGGGCTGTTATTCCTTTCATAAATCTATTGTCTCCTATAAAGAACTATTTCGCTTTCCAAAGAATTCTTTAAAAAACATTGTAAATCCTATAATACAGGCGTATAAGTATTTTAAAATATTTGAATTATAGTTTTTAAAAATTTCATTTGGCCATTTCCAATAATTATATGAAAGCTGTACAATACCTGGTATTAGAATTAAGCCAAATAATTTTATATGGAAAAACTGAAATCCAATTATTGTTAATACGATAATTGCTGCGGATGAAATTAGTGATGCCTTCATAAAAGGTATCTTATTATCAATTGATACAAGAGAAATTGCCGCTCCAGCAGTAACATCAAAAATATTAACTATTAAATAAGCTACAACAATTTTCGTAGATGGTAAAACTGCATTTGAACCTATTAAGTCAAGAAGAATTGGAATGCAAAATAATAAAAACAAACTACCTAGTATATATAAAAAATATGAAAGTCCCATTATTTTACAAAAGCTATCATAAACATCTTTCTTCTTATTTTGAACCCTAAGAGAACATAATCTTGGATAGTATGTATTCAAAGTAGTATTACAAATACTTGTTATAAGACCACCAAGCTGTAATAGAAGTCCATAACTCCCCATTTCTTTAAGTGACAAATACACACCGGCAATAAAAATTCCTAGCTTTCCATTTACAATACCAGCTAATGAGACCAGTCCTTGTTTTTTGGCATTAAACCAGATTTTGGTGAATACATCTCTTTTTTCTTGTTTAGTAACAGTTTCGCTTTTTAATTTTTGTTTTAACTCTTTTTTAAAGAAATAAGATTTAGCAATAATTCTCTGTATGAAAACAGAAATGATATTTGCAATCATAACTCCTATTAAACCAGTCCGTAATATCAATAAAACAAAAGCTATAATAAGATATGCACACTTACCAAAGATATTAGACTTTCTCGATTCTGTTACTTTTCCGCTTCCTTGTAGAAATGAATCATAATAAGTGTAATATAAATTTAAAAAAATGAATAACGAATATAACCCCCAGATAGTTACAACATTATTAATAGTTGTAAAGCCATCTGTTACATGATAAATATAAAAGGAACCTAATGTTAGACTAATTCCAAAAGCAACAACAGAAATATATCTATATGTTTTTTTTGCTGCTTCAAGCATTACTGCAAGAAGATGGAAATCTATTTCCGAATTTTCAGATATTTCAACTATTCCCTCTTTTTCAACTTTTTTCGAACCACTGAAAATGTAAGCAATGTTTCTCCCAAACTGTGAAGAAAAACCGAAATCAAATAATGTTATCAAACTTCCAATAGTGCTTATTACATAGTAAAAACCAATTTCTGATTCTGTTAATAACCTCAGAATTAGAGGAAGGATTATTATTCCGGTTGCCATTGAGAAAATCTGTGCAACATATCCCCAAATAATATCTTTTCTTTTTAATTCAAACATTTTATTTTAGATTTGTAATTCCAATTTCAGATAAGCTTCGTATTACTTTACGTTTAGAAAATGTTTTTATACCAACAATTTTTGTAAAAATAGGATAAATTATTGTCTTCCACTTACTATTATTAAAATTTCTATGAATTTTATTAACAAATGAATCAGCTTGAATAACAGAATCCATAAATTCAATATTGCCTCTGTCTGCTTTCGCTAAAACTTCAGGATTAAACGAAGCATTTATATCCCATCTGTAAATACCAATAGACTTATGAATAAATCTAATCTTATATTTTTTATTAAATGCAAGATATTGGAACATGCACCAATCTGCTAAAGGATGAAACTTTGGATTAAACCCACCAGTCTCAAGCATTAAATCTTTATTTATCAGAATACCACAAGTAGGTGCTCCAAAAAAATTACCCGTAAAATATGTATACCACGATTTTAATGTAGTAAGCTTATTTCCTCCAAATAACATAAAGCATGATTTTACAACTGAATCAATAATATTATCTTTTGATTTTATATCATCATGAAACATTGCATAATTCTTATCATATTGATAATAAGCATTTACATAACAAATTGTTTGTTTATCAGCTCGTTTTATAACTTTATTTATAACATCTAAAAAATTTGGACATAATAAATCATCATCGTGCAAAAGCGCAACAAAAGGAGTAGGTGCAAGTTCTATAGCTCTGTTCCAATTCTGCTCCATACCCAAATTTTTCTGATTCTTAAAATAAAGCAAATGTTTATCATCAAAACTTTTTACCAGTTCCAATATTTCATCTGAATCAGAATCATCATTGTCTACTACTATTATGTAGTAATCTTTATTTTTTGAATCTTGAAATAAAGCACTTTTTATTGCTTCTTTTAATGCATCAGGTCTTTTGTATGTTGGAATGGCAATTGTTAATTTTGCAGTTGGAAATTGTGAAATATTGCCATAAAGCAAATCTGTTCTTATATTTTTAATTAGTTCAAAACTATTAATATTGTTTATTAAGTCCATAATCTTCTCTTTCTATTGTGTTATACATTCCAAAGCCCTTTCCAGAGCCTGATCCATATTATAATATTTAAAATCACCAAGTCTTCCGCAAAGATTTAATTGCGGATATTTTTCAGCTTCAACTCTATATTTCTCATATACAGCCTTAGATTCCTCAGTTAGAACTGGATAATAAGGTTCATTTGTTTCACCAGCCTTATATGGCAAAGAATATTCAACTGCATAAACAGTTTTGTCACCAATATCCTGCACCGGAACTTTTGTATATTCTGTTATACGAATAAAATCTTTTGCTTGCGGATATGCTACAACCGGTGCATTCTGAAAGCTTTGTTTATTCTCAGTTTTCCACTCAAATCTAAGTGAACGGTATGGAAGTTTTCCATACTTACAACCAAACAATTCGTCTATTGCGCCCGTAAAGAATAACTTCCCCATAAATCGTTCATCTTTTATATAAATACTGCCAGACTTATCTTCGAGCTTTATCGTTTTTGTTGCATCCTCATTCAAATGTATTTCTATATTAGGATGATTCAATAAGTTTTCAAAGAAATTAATAAATGAAGTTTTTGGCATTACCTGAAACTTATCTTCAAAATATCCAACTTCATAATTAAATCTAACAGGAACTCTTTTTAATACGCTAGGATCTATCTCTTCTGGTGAACAACCCCACTGTTTTGCAGTGTAAAGACTGTAATCATTTTCAAACAAAAAAGTAGCATATTCTTTAATCAAAGGATTTTTATGATTTAATAACTCCGTAACAGTTGCCGTTTCTTGATTTGGATACTCCTTCTTAATTGCATCTTTTATTTCGTTAGCTTTCTTTGCTTCGAAAAAATCATCAATGGTTTGAAAATTAAAAGGTGTTGGAGTATATTTACCGTTTATTACAGCACCACAAGTCAGTTTGAAATTCTGCCAATCACCATATTTACATATATAATCATACAATTTTTTCTTTTTAGTATGAAAAGTATGTGGCCCATATAAAGAAACTAAGCAACCATTCTTATCAACATAATCATACATATTTCCTGCAATATGATTACGCCTTTCAATAATACAGACTTTTTTTCCTTGCTTTGCAAGCTCCCTCGCAATAACACTTCCTGTTAATCCGCAACCGACAACAAGTATATCAAAATCTATCACAATAGAATCTCCTATGCTTTTAAAACATAAGACAGAATAAACTTGCAGTTGGCAGCTGAATCTTTATTAGTCAAACTATCAGAATGGCGATACAAACTCCTCAAATCTTGGATGCGTTTTATCACGCCCAGAAACAATCGGATTTTTCACACCCCAATCAAAACCGAAGCTATCATAACTTATGCCCTTATCACAGTCCTTGTTATAACAAGTTGTCTGCATATAATGAACACAAGTGTTGTCTTCAAGCGAGACAAAGCCATGTGCAAAACCTTTTGGAATATATACACATTTTGCAGTTTTTCCAGAAAGTTCAACTGAAAAACATTTACCAAAGGTTTTTGAATTCTTACGAATATCAAGACAGACATCTATGATTTTGCCGTTCGTAACGTATACTAGCTTCGTATGAGCAGCAGGCGGAATTTGAAAATGCATTCCTCTGATGACATCTTTCTTATTTATTGAATAGTAGGATTCCTTAAAATCCGTATCTAATCCAAGAACAGAAAAGTCACCTCTGGAAAAATACTTATGAAATAAACCTCTTTCATCTTGAAAATGATTTGTTTCAATAAGTTTTAGTCCTTCAAATTCTGTATCAATAGCAGAAATCACTAGATACTCTCCTTGATTGTTTTAATCATCTTATCGAGCATCGCATCAGTCATTCCAGGATAAACACCAATCCAGAATGTATCACGCATGATTCTGTCTGTTACAGAAAGATCTCCTACTACACGATATTCATCAGTTCCACGAATCTGGTCAAAACAAGGGTGTCTTGTCAGATTACCTGCAAACAAAGCCCTGGTCTGAATATTATTAGATTCAATTTTCTTTACAAGTTCTGTTCTGTCAGTACCTTCTTTACAAGTGATTAAGAATCCGAACCAGCTCGGATTTCCATTCTCAACAGGCTCTGGTAAAATAAGTTTATCCTCCAGTCCCTGAAGACCATCTCTGATTTTCTTCCAGTTGTACTTTCTACGTTCCACAAATGTCGGGAACTTTTCCAACTGAGCACAACCTACAGCTGCCTGTAAGTCTGTTGCTTTTAAATTATATCCAAAATGACTGTATGTATATTTATGGTCATAACCAAGCGGAAGTGTTCCGAATTGTCGGTCAAAACGATGCTTACAAAGATTATCTACCCCACTCGGACAAATACAATCTCGCCCCCAGTCACGCATTGAGCGGATTATTTTATGAAGCATAGGATTCTTTGTATAAACAGCTCCGCCCTCACCCATAGTCATGTGGTGCGGTGGATAGAAACTGCTTGTACCAATGTCACCTATTGTTCCAGTTTTATAAGTTTTTCCATCAAGGGTATATTCTGAACCAAGCGCATCACAGTTATCTTCAATAAGCCAGAGATTATGTTTCTTACAGAATTCTGTGACGGCTTTCAAATCAAAAGGATTACCAAGTGTATGAGCAATCATTACAGCCTTTGTTTTAGGACTGTATGCAGCTTCCAACTGACTAACATCAATATTATATTGTGGTATTGTGACATCCACAAAAACTGGAACTGCACCATAGTTTAAAACCGGAGTTACTGTCGTTGGGAATCCGCAGGCAACTGTGATAACCTCATCTCCACGCTTAATTTGTCTTTCCTTCAGGAGTGGAGAAGTAAGAGCCATAAAAGCACAAAGGTTTGCAGAACTGCCAGAGTTTACGAGAGAAACAAACGGAGCTCCAATATATTCTCCAAGCTGCTTTTCAAACTTGTCAGTATATCTTCCACTTGTAAGCCAGAACTCAAGAGATGAGTCTACAAGATTTACCATCTCTTTTTCGTCAAACACTCTTGAAGCATAAGAAATTCTGTCGCCGTCTTTATATTCCGGCTTAATCATGAATTTCTTGTAATACTCTTTTACGCTAGCTAAGATTTCCTGCGTAGCTTCTTCTTTTGATTTATTTTCAAACATTATGCTGCCTCCTGCAATACTGCGAGAGACGGCCAAAGTACTAGTTTATACCCCCCCCCGTTTATTTGTGTAGTATTTTTATTCATTTCAAATGCTCCGTATTTTGTCATAAATTCTTGGAACGTCTGCAAATTCTTATCCTTATCAGCGAGAATAAGATTTTCAATACCACCGATTTTTTCAAGTGGCCATTTTACATTGATATCAGAATCGTTCCACATAATTCCATCATCATATTCACCGTAGAACTTTTCTCCACATTTATAACTTACAATTGAATCTTCAAGTACAAGATAACCATGGGCACAGCCAGCAGGGACAAGAATCTCATTATGTTTTGTTCCAATTAAATCAAAACCAAGCCATTTCATGAATGTAGGACTATCCTTTCGTAAATCCACAACAACATCATAAACATGACCGCTTATACAACGAACTAATTTAGGTTGCTGTTTTACTCTCTGAAAGTGCAAAGCACGGATTACGCCTTTATAAGAAGTTGTATAAAAAACTTCTGCAAGGTCATGAGTTATTCCATTGTCTTCAAAAACTTCTTTTGAATAATCCTTAGTAAAACATCCGCGGATATCGTCTGCATTAAAGGGAGTTATTTCAAAAAGTCCTTTTATTTCTGTTTCTTTGAACTCAAATTTCTGAATCATTTATTGCTCCGACTTAATAAAGTCCATAGTCATTTTAATTCCATCTTTAAATGAAATCTTATTCTTATAACCAGTATCTTCTTCAACTTTCTTTAGTTTGAACTGTTTATAACTGATGTCTATACCATTAAATGGCAAATCACCCAAACCAAGTTCTGCAGAAGAATCAACAACATCTTTCATCTCCTGAAGAAATTCACGCAATGGTTTTGGATTACCACTGCCAATATAATAACGATTAAAGGCCTTTCCTTTATCTGCCACTTCTACAATAGAAGTAATAGCGTCTGTTATATAGATAAAATCGTATGTCTGCTTACCTTCGGTAAATGAGCAATGTTCCTTGTTTAAAAGCTGGCGAATTGATGTATTAATAAGACGAGCTGATTTTTCGCCCGCTCCGTAAATATTTGTTATGATCACAGGTATAAAATCAATTCCGTTTTGTTTTGCAACAACTTCACCCATAAGATGAGCTGCAAGCTTCCCTGTGCCGTAAATATATCCGCCACTAGGATTTATATCATCACTCTGCAAATATTCATAAGTTTCCATTTCATTGATACTTGAAGCATAAACGAATCGTTTACAGCCAATTTTTGATGAAACAGATACATAATCACAGGCAAGCTTCACATTATTAAGCTGAACGGTATAATCAGCTCTCAATGCACCTGATGTCCCAGCCCATGCAAGATGGAAGAATGTATCTGCTTTCAAATCAGCCAGTTCATTTTGCAAATCAAATGGATTTTTATCCTTACAGTTTATACAGGTAATATCTTTATTTTGCAAAAGTACATCATCAAACCTTATATCAAGTGCAACTATTTTTACATTCCTTGAAAGCAGTTCATTAATAAGCTGTTTGCCTATAAATCCGCTTGCACCTGTTACTATCGCCTTGTTCATTCTAAACTCCAAAGTATTCCCTAATCTGTTTATCTGTAGTTTCTGCAGCAGAAACACCACTCTGCACTGCCTTTTCCCATTCAACAATCTTTTTCATTGCATCACGGATTCCCCACTGAGGGTACCAGCCAAGAAGTGTTTTTGATTTTGAACAGTCAAGTTTCAAGAAGTTTGCTTCGTGTGGTGCATTGGCTTCACTTACATTCTTCCAGGCAGCACCATTACCCCAGTTCTCGCAGAACAAAGTTGCAAGCTGGCCTGTTGTTACACAAGACTCATCATCCGGGCCAAAGTTGTATGAACCTACAAATAATTTGTTTTCATACTGAGCTTTGGCTAAAGTTAGATAGCCGCGAAGGCATTCCAGAACATGCTGGTATGGCCGCGTTGAATTTGGATTCCGCAAGATGATTTCATTTCCCGCTTCCACGGCTCTGATGCAATCTGGAATAATTCTGTCTGTAGCATAATCTCCACCACCGATTACGTTACCACTGCGAGCTGTTGAAATTGCCGGAGAGTTTTCTTCATTAAAAAAGGAATTACGATAACTGTAAGTAACAAGTTCTGAACAAGACTTACTGTTAGAATATGGATCATAACCACAGAGTTCTTCGTTTTCACGATAACCCCAGGTCCATTCTTTGTTCAGGTAAACTTTGTCTGTTGTAATGTTTACAAAAGATTTTACTGTATCACAGGCACGTACTGCTTCCAGAATATTTACAGTTCCCATTACATTGCTTTCGTAAGTTCCAACAGGATCTTTATATGAAGTTCTGACTATTGGTTGGGCAGCAAGATGAAGAACAATATCAGGCTTTGCTTCTACAAGAGCGGTCTTCAACTTTGCACCATCGCGGATATCACCAATAATTGACTTCATCTGGCTTGCAGTTTTAGTCTGCTCAAAAATACTTGGATTTGTTGGAGGTTCAAGGGAATAACCTGTTACTTCAGCACCCGCAAGAATCAAAATGCGACTGAGCCAGGTTCCTTTGAAGCCGGTGTGGCCGGTTAGGAAGACTTTTTTTCCTTTATAAAAAGATAATAATTCACTCATTAGTATCCTCTTTCTTTATGCTCATCCCAAACCATCCAAGGTGCCTCACCACTATTCCAAAGCTTATTCAAATCTTCCTTATCTTTAAGCATATCCATTGGGTGCCAGAAGCCATCATGTTTATAAGCATGGAGCTGCCCGTCTTTTGCAATATTCTGAAGAGGAGCACGTTCCCACATAATGTCATGTGAATCAGATGGGATATAATCTAATGCTTTATTTTCACAAACAAAAAAACCGCCGTTAATCCAGGCATCACTTGGTTTTTCCTGAAACTGACTGATAGTGCCATCTTCTTCTATGGCAAGCGCACCAAAACGTCCTTCTGGTTTTACAGCGGTTAGAGTAACGAGTTTTCCAGATTTGACATGTGATTCTACGAGTTTTGAAATATCAACATCAGAAACACCATCGCCATAGGTAAGCATGAACGGTTCGTTTCCAATATAAGATTTTGCTTTAGCAATTCTGTCGGCAGTCATTGTATCTGGGCCTGTATAAAGCATTGTTACTGTCCATGGCTCAGTGCGCATTTTATGAATCTGCACATCGTTATTTGCCATATCAATTGTCATGTCTGAATAACGATTGTAGTAATTCAAGAAGTAGTCTTTGATAACGTGACCTTTGTAGCCGGTAAGAATGATAAAATCGTTATAACCATAGTGGCTATAGATTTTCATAATGTGCCAGAGAATTGGATATCCTCCGATTTCAACCATAGGTTTTGGAATAAGTTTTGTCTCTTCTCCAAGACGTGTACCCATTCCACCAGCGAGGATGAGAGTTTTCATGGTAATTTCCTGTTAGATTATTAATTATTCGTGTAAATTAGTTTAGTAAAAAAATTTTAAAGACACTTTCTCCATTGGCAACCAGTCGCTATTTCAGGAAAACAAATGCTTTGTGATAAACGCGAAGAATGCCTTGAAAAAGTCTGTAGAAATATATAATGCGGAGGCCCTGAGGCTCCGTCCATGGCGATGATAATCTGCTCCAGTTCCTTATGAGCATGAAAGCCCCGGGCTTCATTCGGTAGGGTATCAAACATATAATAAATACGCTTGATTTCAAAAGGCACATTTTTTAGACCTTCAAGAGAAATGAGCTTCCCCCTGCGGTCGCCGTGCACCTGCATGTCGATGAGATGATAGTTCATAATGATGTCAGAAAAAATTGAGATTTGCTTTGTTGATTAGAAAAAAAAGAAATGATAAGAAAATGTAAAGACACCTTTTCCCCAGAAGAACACCAATTTTGCTTACAATCTTCCCGTGCTCTTTAGAAAAAGTTTGTTCGCCATTCGGTATACGTGCTTGAACCAAGCTCCGCGCTCACAATGGTTGCCTTTACTATCATTATGCTACAACATAACATCATTTTTGTCAAGCTGTTCATAAAATGAATATTCTTTTTATGTTCCCTCATTCATATCTATTTGTAAATCATTTTCTCGATTTTGCAATCATGCTTTTTCGTCTTTTCGTCGTAGCTTATACCAACAAAAAGTATATTTCCTGAATAAGCGGATAGACTTTCAGAATATTTTTTCTCTTTTATTTGTTTTAATGCTGACTCAGCACTTTTATTGTGTTTTAACTCAATAATTAAGGCACTTTTGCTTTTATCAAATGGAATATACACTATATCTGCAAATCCTTTGCCTGTAGTCATTTCTTTTATCACTGTATAGCTATTCAAAGCATAAATATATGCAAGATAAATCGCACTTTGTAATGAATCTTCATTATTATAAGACCTATTACTTGTAACGTGAATATGAGTAACATCTAAAGCCGAAGCAACAGAGTTTTCATTGCCTTGTAATGTTTCTTCTAAAAGGATTTTTGACTGAGAAATAATCTTGTTCGTTTCGGCATACTCCACATTGTCGCTTATTGCATTTTGCCATTCATTATGTATTTCTCTGTTCGGAATATAGCATTGAGCATTATCTGCATCATAGGCAAGATAGCCTAAGTGTATCAAAAACGTAAAAACATCATCTTTACTATTAAAAGAATCCATTCTGTTTTCATATTTTTCAACATTCACATCAACTCTACCACCTGCAAGCATCGTTATCACAGCGTCTTTTATGCCAGAAAAATTCATACGGATTTTTTCTGATACAACTTGATATGTTGATGTTCCAGACCAATATGCAATACATTTTCTTTTTGTAATCGCTTTGAACACCGATTGCGGATTATAAATTTCAATACCATTTAGCCTATATCCATCATACCAACTTTTTAATAGCTCAAAATCACATTTATTTTTTTCACAAAGATTTCTCACATCTTCATTTGTAAAACCTGTATATTCTGAAAACATCTCAGGCGATAAAAATGTATATTCTTCAAACGTATTGAGCTTAGATTGTATTTTATCTCTGATAATCGGTAAAATTCCCGTAAGATACGCAAGTGAAATCGCAGAGCGCAAGGCACTATTCTTAAATAACGAGTTTAAAAATGCTAAATAGACATCGAATTCATCTTTCGGCACTTCCTCGCGAACTAAAATATCATATTCATCAATAATAATTACAAAAGTTTCGCCTTTTGCCGCATATACAGCTTGTATACATTCTGCAAGAGAATCGCTTTTGAATATAACATCAGCAAACTCACTCTTAAACTCTTCAAACAGAATTTCATTTATATAATACACTACATTTTCAGGCTTTTTCGCTTTCGATTTCCACGTTGAATACATCGCATTTAAATCGACTTGAATCACATTATATGTATTTAAATATGTTTCCCAATTCTCTTTTTTTGAAATCTCATAATCTTCAAAGAGTTCGCGAGTATCTGCGCCCTTTGAATAAAAAGCAGCTATCATCTCGCCTGCAAGCGTTTTTCCAAATCGGCGCGGTCGGCTTATGCAAACAAAATTACTTGATGGGTCATCAAGAATCGCATTTAGTTCTTTTAGCAGTCCTGTTTTATCTACATATTTTCCTGTTTCAACAAATCTTCTAAAAGCAATTCCGTTTGGATTTATATATATTCCCATAATACATATTTTAGCTTTTTTATTTCATATCGTCTATTGTTTTGCCACGTTCCCTCAGACATTTTTACAAGGCTCACTGTTTTTTTATCTCTTCATAGGTTAAGCCGACCACTTTTGCATTTCCCATAAAGTCCAGCTCGATGTTTACACGCTTGTTTCGCCTATTCACCGCGACCACTCGCCCAGAAAGCCCCTTAAACAAGCCGCTTAAAATCACAATTTTGTCGCCCTCGTCAAACGTAACGGGCAAAATCCCTATCGTAGAGCCAAAACTCAATATCGTCGAAACAATGTTTTTGTCCCGCTCGCCGAGCGGCATAATATCGGTATTCGACGGCAAAAAGCGCAAAAACTCCTTTTCCTTTGCGGTTTCCCGTAACACACTCTCTTTCGTTTCATTCGTTTCCAAAAACACATATCCGGGGAAAAAAGCCTCAAAATACTCTTTGCCGTGCTTTAGCCGCATTTGCTTTTTCAAAAAATGGATTTTGCCTTGTATCTTTGAATCGAGTGCGTTGAGTTTCTTTTGAATTTTGTCTTTATAGCTCTCTTCAAAGCCCGTCAGAACAGATATGCAATAAAAATTCATTCTGCACACTCAAACTCAGAGCAATAGTCATAGACAATTCTTTTTTCTATATTATTTCTCGCAAAAAGAGTGTCATACTGCGCAATAACGTCTTTTCTAATCTCTTCTGTGCCAAGAAAAAACGAATCTTGCTTGTTGTCCGCTTCGCTTTTCATACAAAAGTACAAAAAGATTTTTTCTGCCTTTTGCGCTATGCAATTATTCAGAGAATATTCAAGAAGCAGCTCCGAAGCCCCGTTCACAAACACCGTGATTTCTTTTTCTGCCCAGCCTTCTGCAATGAGCTTTTCGTGCATCAGCGAAATCTTTTTCTGCCGCACATCTCCATCTGCCGCACCTAAGAGCAACGCGAATCGTGTCATATCGTGCGATACTATATTGTAAAAAAAAAAACAGTCAACAGCCACAGGCTGTTTTGTAGGTGCGAAAGACGATTTTACGAGCCTCAGACGGTTTTTGTGCGAAAAAAAATCCCCGCAAGAAACTCTTACGGAGATTTTAGAAAGACAGATATTTTTTAGTTTTATAAATCAGCCTGTACCCTTACAAAGCAGCCTCTGGCTGTGGCTATTTTATGAGAGAAAGAGGGTTTACCGTTTTGCCGTTTTTGTACACCGTGAAATGCAAGTGCGGACCAGTACTCATTCCCGTGCTACCAACGCGCCCGATTTGAGTTGCAGTGTTCACCACTTGCCCCTTTTTCGCTAATATTTTGCTCATGTGTCCGTAAAGCGTTTTATAGCCCGAATGATGCGTGATAATAACATAGTTGCCATATACCGCGCTATATCCAGTTTCTGCCACCGTGCCAGAAAGAGCAGGATAAATCAGAGTTCCCTGATATGCCGCCATATCAATTCCCGAATGGAACGTACGACGAGAAGAATCAAACGGAGAGGTACGATAACCGTAATAAGAAGAAAGATAATAATAAGAATGAAGAGGCTTTACAAACAAATCGCCGTTGATTTCTTGCCGTGTCGTGAAATCCATTCTCGCGCCTGGCAAGAAAAGCGAAGCTCCCGCCTTCAAGCTGCCGTCAATGTCCACTTTATTTACATACGCGCAGTCATCAGCATTTATTTCATATCTCTCTGCAACATCTTTAACCGTTTCGCCGTCTTTGTTCACCGTGTACAAAATGCCAGCCATAGACGGAATGCGCAAATATTGATTTATCTGCAATGTGCGGGAATTTTGGATATTGTTCACGCTCAATAACGTGTCTTCTGTTACTCCGTATCTCTCCGCTATTTTTCCAATCATATCGCCCGACTTCACACGATACGACAAATAGGTAACGCCGTCTTTCACTTCTTCTGTAGCGTTTTCCGTTTCAAGCATTTCAGAAAGCTCTAGCTCGCTTTTGTCGCTATTCTCCATCGTTTCTAACGCCGCCTCTGTTGAATAGACGATGCTCGGAGTTTCCAAACCGCCCTGACCTTGCCCCAAAGATTTTCTCTTTTCCACAACAGCAACAAAGACAATTCCAGCAACAACTATACAAGAACAAAATGTCAAACCAGCACAAATCAGAGCATTTTTTATATCAGACCTTCTCATAACTCTTCCTTTTATATAGTTTTCATATAGCTTTTTGCCCTTACTTTTTATTTAATCCAATAAGATACGTTTCAAAAGATTCGCTTCTGCACGCCACAGGCTTAAATCCTTTTGCGTTTTCAAACACAAGGCGCATCTTTTTCAACATCTCTGCTTGGTTGCCGCTCTGAAAAATCTTCACAGCGAAGTTTCCGCCCTTTTTCAGCATAGCCTGTGCATACCACAACGCCATTTCAACAAGCGCAGAAGAACGAGCTGTATCAACAGTTCTGTTTCCTGTTGTTAGAGGTGCTGCATCGCAAACAACTAAATCATAAGGACCGAGCTCCTCTATTTTAGTACGAATTTCCTCAGAAAGCAAATCTCCCTGAAAGAAAAAGAGATTATCACCTTTGACGCTTTTGGAAAGCTCCTTCAAGTCGCAAGACACAACCTTTCCAGAGCCTGCAAGAGCTCTCAATAAAAAGGTTGTCCAGCTTCCTGGAGCTGCCCCAAGGTCAAGAACAGTGTAATTCTTTTTTATCATACCGAACTTTTGGTCAATTTCTTGCAATTTATACACAGAACGGGCAGGATACCCCTCTGAAAATGCCTTCTTTGACCAGAAATCAGGTTTTTCATAACTATTAGAAGCCATAGAATAATTTTCGGCAACAAAGTGCAGTTTAGACTACTGTATTTTTCTAATTTCTACAATAGGGAACGTTTTTTATTTTTGTCCATAAAAACTTGCGTCGGCTTTCGTCATTTTTTATCTCAAATTTCTCTAAACTGTGTCATTTTGTCCCACCACAGCCAAAGGCTGTTTTGCACCCAAAGGGTGTTTTGTACCCAAAGGGTGTTCTGTAAATACAGGGTGTTTTGTAAGAACCACAGCAGCCAAAGCCCTATTTTGTAAAAGCGCAGGTATTTTTTCAAAAACAAAGGCTATTTTTTCAAAATGCAGGGCGTGCATCGAAAAATGCAGGACGTGCATTTGCAGTAAACTAGGCTACTTTCTTCCTAAAACTAGCCTACTTTTTTCTTGAAACAGGGCTACTTTTAAAAAATGCAGGACAACAAAGTGAAAAAAGTTGGCACAGTGTTTGCTTATATATCGGTGTAAGGTAAATGAAAAAAAAATTAAACCTTACATAATTCTACAAAGGTCAAAAATCCTTTGAGAAACAAACTTCAAATACTTGTACTTTAGGAGGTACATCATGATAAACGAACTTTCTATTTTGGACGACATTTTCAACACTGCTTATGCTGCATTCCCTGAGCTTTCTTGCTCTTGCCCAAGCTATTCACCTGATGTCGATGTGATGGAAACAAAGAATGCGTATACTATCAGCATGGACTTGCCTGGTATGAGCGAAAAAGATGTGGACATTTCTTTGAAAGAAGGAATCCTCACAATCGCTTCTGTTGCTAAGAACGCTGCTGAAGAGAGCAATGCGAGCAGTGAAGGCAACGCCACAGAGGAAAGCGAGAGCAAAGAGGTTGCAGAAGCTGATAATGGCGAAAACAAGCCGGTTTATCTTATCCGCGAACGCCACACAATGAGCTTTGCACGCTCATTCAAGCTCCCGCGCGACACAGACCATTCTTCAATCTCTGCTTCTTTCAAGAACGGAGTGCTTGAAGTGTCTATTCCGCGCAAAGAAGCCGAACAGCCAAAACGCATCGCAATCAGTGTTGCTTGACGCTGTTGTAAGGCATTGCACTTAATAGAATAAAACCCTAACAATAAAAGCCATAGGTTGTGTATTTCCTATGGCTTTTTTATTTTACAAAACACCTTGTGGGTGCAAAACACCTTGTAGGTGCAAAAACACCCTGTGTGTGTTAGAGTGTTTGAGAGGTAACGTAGATAGAAAGAGCAGAAACAACGATAGAAAGAACAGTCGTAACAGTCGGCGCATAGCGGTTCCAGTTATAAAAGAAGCTGTTTGAACGCGCGGTTATCGTTGTTTCAGGAGTGATAAACTCTTTTTTCGAGTATTTTTTTCCGTTGATGTCGTGCAAAATCACAGAATCGTGCGCATTGCTCGACGTAAATCCGCCCGCAAGACCAACATAATATTCATAATCGCGGTCTGGAATATACGGGAAGCGTCCGGGATTTGCAACAGCCCCTGCAACGCTCACGAAATACTGCCTGAACGGAATGATGAGCGTATCATTCGGCTTCATCTCAACATTAGCCGTGTAAGAAGCATTATAAAGAATGTCATTCAAGTTCAGCTTTATCATCTCGCCTCCTCGGCTTATATATGCTTTTTCAAGGTCGGCTTCTGGTATGAAAATATTTTTGTTTCGTCGCACAAAATAGGCGTAATCTTCCCCCTCATTAAACTGTGCCGCATAGCGAGAAGAGCCTTCTGGAGTTTCAGAATCCGTCGTCATATCGCTTTTCAAATTTATTGCACCTTCCACAAAGACAACAGGTGTCAACTCCTTATAGCTTGCAATATAAATATTGTCATAACACACCAATTCTGTATTTTCATCGATGTTCGATTGATTAAGATACGACTTTTCGCCGCTCCCAGCCTTTCCAGTAATGCTTCTATACAACTCAATGCGGGAAGTATCGGCTAAAGGGGCTAAACCGCCGCCGTATTTTTCTACAAGTTCCTTGAGATTTTCCTTTTCCAAAAGTTCGTAAGTGCCGGGGCGTTCCACTGCGCCAGAAATTTTAACTTGTCGTTCAAGACGGTTCACTATGATTTTATCTCCCGGGCGCAAAAACGGGTCTTGGCTTAAATCTCCGTCGCGTTCGGCTTTGTAAAGGTCGTAATTCCGCGTTCTGCCGCTTGCACTTTTTATCGTAACGCTGCGCTGTGAAGAATAATCAGTAAAGTTTTGCTTGATAATAGTAGAAAGGCGAGTTAAAGCCCACGCATCTTGTTCCGCCGTTTTTATAACCTCGCCTGTAACGCTCACCAAAAACGTTGACGGCGCAGTCAAAACGAATTGCACGCCGCCCATTGGGTAATTGCGCAAAACCAGCGATTCAACTTGGCTTTTTAGCTGCAAATACGTTAATCCTGCGCAATTTATCACTCCGAGATTTGCGATACGCAGCTTGTACGTAGAGTCCACAGGAATCGAATAGCTTACAGTATTCGTTCCCACAGCAAAGCCTAAAGTATATATATCGCCCGCGGTTACAGGGTAGTAGGAAACGCTCATGGCGAGCTGCGCGTCAGGCAGACGCTGCGCGTCTGTAGCCGAGCCTACAGCTTTATCTTGAGTTTGCATATTTTGAATAATGTTTAAAGCGTTTTGTGCGATAGATGAAGTTAATACAGAAAAAATAAAAAAAATGCCGACGATGGATTTGCGCATTTTACGATTTCTCCAATAATAGTTTTATAAAAGACAATATCAAATATTGACTTTTAGCTGAATGTCATAATATAAAACTATTAACTTTTTGTAAACCGCCATCGAGAGCTTTTTTGCTAAAGACAGTATACAGCTCAAAGGCTCTTTTTACTGCTGTCCAGCATTTTTCGCTATTGCAAGGGCGTTCACTTCTTCAACAGATAATCCCGTTGTATCTGCGATTTCTTCTATAGAAAGAACTTTCGATTTTAGCAGATTCTGGGCAACGATTTTCAACGTATCGTTTTTGCCTTTCTGAAAGCCTGCAGCCTGTCCTTTTTGAAAGCCATTCATAACCCCTCTTTCAAATCCGCGCTGTTCTCCTGCTTCGATGCTAGACTTTCTGTCGCGCTCAAAGACTTCATAGCGATACTCATCTAGCCATAAATCTCTGTTTGCACTGATTGCTGACAATGATTTTTGCGCTTGCATAAGACCTTCCTCCGTTTCAGTAAGTTTCTTGATTAACGCTTTCTTATTTGGATTATCTGCAGCCTTTAAGAAAATCGCCCAGTTTTCAAGAGATGTATTTTGCTCTATCGTTGTTTCTTTTTTGATAACAACAGGCAACTCAATAAATATCACATTCAACAAGCCTGAAAGTATTTTCCCACTTTCTGAGCGCATACAATAATGGCTTATTCCAGAATCCTTATCACTCTTCACATCGTTTTGAGTATCAGGCTCAAACTCATTTTTATGCACAAAGTTAAGAACAGATATTTGATATACTTTCGGAGCTTTCTGCCAGCTATCGCCCTTTTCCAGCCCTGCAACTTCTAAGTGCGAAACTTGATGTTCTGCTCTCATTCCATAATCATACGCCTGATTGAATGCCTGCATTTCAATATTTACAATTTGCTTATTATTGAGAGTACAAAGAATATCGTAACTAACTCTTCTCTGCCCATCAAAAAGCACTAGCGAGTCATTTGGACGCAATGCTATGCTGTCAATTTGTAGCCCCGTCGCCGCTTGCAAAAATGAATGCAGAGCACATCGAAATTCAGGAGTATCTTGCGTAAATAACGCCTTGAAAGTTGAATCAATACGAGGATTTAACAGCGCACCAGTTTTCATTTGGTCTGCATATTCATTCTCGTCTTTGAAATCAAATATGTCCATATCACATATTATATACTAATTTTCAGTAAAGTCGATAGGCATTTTTTTAGAACGAACAACAACTGCTTTACTCATCTTCAATCACCATTTGCATTATAAAAGCCATTTATTTCTTGTTCGCTTGTAATATACATCTGAGCTAAAAAAATTCCAACTTTTTATAGTATA
>CALDID010000138.1 GCA_937901865.1 uncultured Treponema sp. | reverse complement strand
AAAAGGTATGCTGGAAGAAGAAAGGATTTACGATTAATGAAATATAAAACAGAAATAAAGGCTTTGAAATGATAAAACAACTTCTTTGAAAACAGCACGTTTTTTCTAAAAAAACTTCTGCATAAATTGGCAGAATGCAAAAATGCTACAAAATCGCTTGCTTCGGCTGCGCTCAGCAAGCGGCTTGTTCATTGAGCGATGTCGGAAAGTGCTACGACAACTGCAGAATGGAAAGTTTTTTCGCGACCATTAAAAAGGAAAAGCTCTACCAGATGGACACAGCACGAATGACCATTGAAGAAGTCAAAAAAGAAGTCTGGAGATACATTTTTGCTTATTACAATACAATAAGAATCAGCACTGTAAACGGTGGACTTCCTCCAATAAAATACAGACTGTCAAAAACTGCACTGTTAAATGCAGCTTAATTTAAGGGGTATTTGGGACTGCACTTTTCTTGACTATTTCATTACCATTTACAATGGATTTACTTGAAGATTTAGAGATTATTGATGAAAAATATTAGGAAGATATTATGAAAGAAGAAGAATTGATTGAGAAAATTAAAAAAACAATTTTAGTATTGGTGTAACGCTTAATATTAATAACAATACTTATTATACAAATAAAGTATTAACATCTAACGTTATTTATTGTTGTACCAAAGTAAATAATGAATGGCTGATTTATGATGAAGGTCCAGAAGATAAATCTGATTTGAATGATAAATATTATTACTTCAAAAGCAATATAGAAGACGAAGCTATTGATTTCTTTTTTAATAGAATTATGAGAGAAGATAGAATTTATGCCAAGAGATTACAAAAGAGAATGCTGAAAAATTAACAGAACAATTATGAATATCTGGGCAAACTATAAAGGTTTTATTTTAAACGCAAATAGAAAAATAAATGGTGAAGTTTTGATTTGGGGAACTGATGAAAACCTAAAAAGATTTGCTTTTATTGAAGATTTGTCAGTTAATCCAATAACTTACGATAAGATTGTTGAAAAAAATGGAGGAATTGAAAGATGAACAGTGAAAACGGTGCGGCTTGGGGATATTTTTGATTTACAAATGGGAAAAACGCCAGACCGCAAACGATTGGATTATTTTAAAGGCTCTTACAAATGGATTTCTATAGCGGATATTTCAAAAGCAGAAAAATATATTTCTAAAACAAAAGAGTGTCTTTCTGATGAAGCTATTGAGTCAAGCGGAATCAAAATTATACCAAAAAATACTGTAATAATGAGTTTTAAGCTTTCATTGGGTAAAACTGCAATTACAACAAAACCAATGTACTCAAATGAAGCGATCATGTCATTCTTGCCAAACGGAAAATATGAAGTAAACAATGACTTCTTATATCATTTGTTTTCAAATAAAGATTGGTCAGAAGGTGGTAACAAGGCTGTAACACTGAACAAAGCAAGTCTTTCAGAAGCAAAAATTCCCCTCCCACCTCTCGCCACACAAAAACACATCGCCGCCGTGATGGACAAATGCACCGCGCTCATCGCCAAGCACAAGCAAATCCTTGAAAAATACGACACGCTCATCAAATCCCGATTTATCGAGATGTTCGGGGATAATCCAGTTGAAAATGGAAAGTTGAAAAATTCTCTGACATTTGTGAATTGATTACAGATGGCGAACATTCGACCCCAAGGCGATGTTCAAAAGGAATTTATCTTTTTTCTGCAAGAAATGTTTTGAATCACAAATTGCAACTTGATGATGTCGATTTCATTGATGAAGAAGAATATCAACGAATCGCAAAGCGAATAGAACCTCATAAAGATGATGTTTTGCTTTCATGTTCTGGAAGTGTTGGAAGAATTTGTGTAGTACCAGATAATTTGAAATTCCAGTTAGTTCGAAGTGTTGCACTTTTGCGCTTGAAAGATTTAATGAATCCAATTTTTATGGAATATTTGATTACTTCTGATTATTTACAAGCCCAAATAAATAAGTCAAAAACACAATCTTCTCAAGCAAATCTCTTTCAAGGAAAAATTGCAGAATTAAAAGGATTTGTTCCACCGCTCGCCTTGCAAGAAAAGTTCGCCGAGTTTGTGCGTGCGGTGGATGTGCAAAAAGCAAATGCGCAACAGTCGCTTGACAAGGCGGAAACGCTGTACAAGGCGCTGATGCAGGAATATCTCGGCTGAACGACGGCGAGAGAAAACACGGGCGTGATGAGATGTGCGCCTGTGTTTTTTGTTTATAGCTTACTTGCAACAGACTTCTACAATCAGATATAATTCTTTTCATAGCGGTAAAAACAGGAGAAGAAAAAATGTTGCGATTGGAAAAAGTAAATGGAAAAAATGTTTGGGACATACTAAAGCTTTCGGTTTTGGATTCGCAGAAAAGTTTTGTTGCAACAAACGAAGTGAGCATGATAGAAGCATATTGCGCAATTACAGCAAACGGCTTTGCTTTTCCTTTTGGCATATATGATAACGATACGGCGGTTGGCTTTGTGATGATTGGATTCGACGCTGATGATTATTGGACAGATGCGCCAAAAATCGCAAAAAGCAACTATAATCTTTGGCGTCTTATGATTGACAAAAATTATCAGCACAGAGGATACGGAAAAGAGGCAGTTCGTCTTGCCCTAGACTTTATAAAAACGCTTCCTTGCGGAAAAGCTGAATATTGTTGGCTGTCGTACGAAAAGGAAAATGAAATCGCTCGTGATTTGTATGCGTCTTTTGGATTTGAAGAAACGGGCGAAATGGACGGAGATGAGATTATTGCGGCTTTGAAACTGTGAATAGAACATGCTCAATCTATCTAGTTTTCTAGCAAACACAACACAATAGAGCCATACTTATGTATAGTTCTCATTGTGCTGTGTTATGCTAGAGCAAGTCAAGGAGTTTATTTTTTTCCCTGCTTAAGCATGTTGCTTATTTTTCCATAACCGTCATAATCACCTTTTTTAAGGCATTCATTAGCTGCAACACTTGCGACACGGCGTGGACCTCGACCACCTTTGTATTCTCCTCCTCTGGTATTTTTTATACCAGCATTGTTCAGAGCGTTTGCAAAATCTTGAGAACTTAATTGAGTTCCAGTATTTTCAGTTGCTTCTGCTAGAGCTCTTACAAAATCTGTAATAAAGTCGAACATAAAAATTCTCCTATCAAATGCTGTTATTATTCCTGTAAAAAGGAACTTCAATCACCAAAATCAATTGAAATAGTCGCAAGCATCACTGTCAATAGCTTCTTCAAGCTCTGCATCTGATGCATTTCTTGATATACCATTTATATCACAAAGGTCTTCCCTTGATGGACAAATTTCATACCACTCATGGATGATATCATCGATTTCATCAGAATCGACACCAGCTTCTTCTAGCTCATCTCGAAAATCAGCTTCCAATTCATGTTGTTCTTCATAAGGATGTCCTCTTCCAATTTCTTCATAGTACTCAAATATTGCATTCTTGCCTCCAGAAATTCGTTCACCACGCTCTGCTTCGATCATAAAATCATCATACATAAAAACTCCTAAGAAGAAAGATTATTCTAACTAAAAAGACTGATAATCTTTTTAGACCGTAATAAGTGATTAGATATAATCACTTATCTAGAATTATATAGTCTTATAAGATAGAAATCAACTAAAATATTATCTTTTTAGATTAATTTTTATACCATGGGATTCAAAGAAAACTTAAAGGACGAAATGGAATTTCAAGACATAAAACCAAAAGAGCTGTCGGAGAAAACAGGTATCAGCGTTAACACGCTTCGTAACTACATAAATAATCATGATGCGTTGCCCAATATCGACTCTGCGGTGAAAATTGCAAAAGCTCTAAATATCTCTGTTGAAGAGCTAGTGGAGGGGCGAAAAAATAAGAATGAAGTTCAAAAAACAGAGATGGTTGCTAAGTTTCTTTCTATTTTTATCAATCTTTGTGAAAACGACAAGAAATCTGTGATGGCTCTTTTGGAGGAGATGAAAAAACATTCTATAACAAAATCAGCTTTTTAATAAGAAGTTGAGAGGAATGATTGCTGAAAAGTTGAAATAAAAGAAAGTCTGCCTACTATTATAAAATCGCTTTAGCCTGTATAATACACCGTATGAAAATCTTTCCTGTTTCGGGCGATAAAATCGTCATCAAAGGTGCGCGTGAGCATAATCTCAAGAACATTGACATCGAGCTTCCAAGAAATAAATTGGTCGTGATTTCGGGGCTTTCGGGCAGCGGAAAATCCTCCCTTGCGTTCGATACGCTGTTTGCCGAGGGGCAGCGGCGGTATATGGAAAGCCTGTCGAGTTACGCGCGGCAGTTTCTCGGCTCAATGGACAAACCCGACGTCGATATGATTTCGGGGCTTTCGCCGGCGATTTCTATCGAACAGAAAACGACCCACCGAAACCCGCGCTCCACCGTCGGCACGGTAACCGAGATTTACGATTATTACCGCTTGCTGTTTGCGCGCGTGGGAAAACCGCACTGCCCGAACTGCGGAAGAGAAATCAAAGAACAGAGCGTTGACCAGATTGTTGAATCGATTTGTGCGTGGGAAAAAGGCGCGAAAATCACGATTTTGTCCCCCGTGATTCACGGCAAAAAGGGCGAGCACGCAAAAGTCATCGACGACGCAAAAAAGGCGGGGTTTGTGCGCGCGAGAATCGACGGCATTATGGTTGAACTCGAAGAAAGCGTAAAACTCGCAAAACAGCAAAAGCATAACATCGACATCGTGATTGACCGCATTGTGCTCAAAGACGGCGCAGAAAGCCGCATTGCCTCCAGCGTGGAAACTGCATTGAAAACGTCCAATGGAGTGATAACGGTTTTAAAAAGAGTCTCTGACTCAGAAACCGAAGTATTTTTCAGCCAGCACAGCGCGTGTCCCGATTGCGGCATTTCTATCCCCGAATTGCAGCCGCGGCTGTTCAGCTTCAACAATCCGTTCGGCGCGTGTCCCGAATGTACGGGCTTGGGCGAAAAAATGAGCTGGGACAAAAAACGCATTCTTCCCGACGAATCGCTTTCGTTCAACGAGGGCGCGTTCCCTTTCTACAATCCCGACAGCGAATGGAACAAGGCGCAATTCAGTGCGGTGGCGGAGGCGGCAGGCTTTTCGCTCGATACGCCGATTGCCGAATTGACGGACGAGCAGAAAAAATATCTGTGGGACGGCGACGAAAATCGCGTTTTGCATTGGACGTATCAAAAGCAGTCGGGAGAGGGATATTCTGAATATAAGCGACCGTGGCTCGGCGTGATGAGCGATATGAAGCGGCGGCATAATGAGGCGTGGGGCGAGGCGCAGCGCGTAAAGATGGAAGAGCGATTTATGGCGGTGAGCGAGTGCCCGTCGTGTCGCGGAAAAAGACTTCGCGCAGAGGCGTTGGGCGTTACCGTGGGCGGCAAGAACATTATGCAGCTGTGCGCGCTGTCGGTGGGCGAATCGGCGGAGTTCTTCAAGGCATTGGAATTGACCGACACGGAGAAGAAAATCGCAAAGCAAATCCTCAAGGAAATCACCGCGCGCCTTGATTTTTTGAACAACGTGGGGCTTGATTATCTCACGCTGGAACGCTCGGCTGGCACGCTTTCGGGCGGAGAAGCGCAGAGAATTCGCCTTGCAACGCAAATCGGCTCTGGGCTGACGGGCGTGATGTATATCCTCGACGAGCCTTCGATTGGTTTGCATCAAAAGGATAATCAGCGGCTCATCGACACGCTCACCCATTTGCGCGACCTCGGCAACACGGTCATCGTGGTGGAGCACGATGAGCAGACGCTGTTGACGGCGGATTATCTCATCGACATCGGAAAGGGCGCGGGCGTGCACGGCGGCGAAATCGTGGCGGCAGGAACGCCAGAGCAGGTAATGACGGTGGAAGATAGCGTTACGGGGCGGTATCTTGCAGGAAAACTCCGTATGCCAATCCCGAAAACGCGCCGAGAGGGCAACGGCAAGCGCATCAAAATCACGGGCGTGAAAGAACACAATCTCAAGAACGTAACGGTAGAAATCCCCTTAGGCGCGTTCACCTGCATTACGGGCGTGTCTGGCTCGGGCAAATCGACGCTGCTTTCCGATGTGCTTTATCCTGCGATTTCAAACCGCATTATGAAGACGGATTATCCTGTGGGCGCGTTCAAGAGTATCGAGGGCTTGGAAGACATCGACAAGGTGATTAACATCGACCAAAGCCCGATTGGACGCACTCCGCGCAGTAATCCCGTAACATATGTGGGCGTGTTTGACGCAATTCGCACGCTGTTTGCAGAGCTTCCCGACGCAAAGGCAAAAGGCTACAAGAGCGGTCGATTCAGTTTCAATGTCAAGGGCGGTCGCTGCGAGCATTGTCAGGGCGCGGGCACGATTACGATTGAGATGAACTTTTTGCCTGATGTGTTTGTGCAGTGCGATGTGTGCCACGGCAAGCGATTCAACAACGAAACGCTCGACGTTCGCTACAAGGGCAAGAACATCAGCGATGTGCTCGATATGACGATTGAGGAGGCGGCGGAGTTTTTTGCGCACATTCCGCACATTTCGCGCAAGCTCGAAACGCTCAAGTCGGTCGGTTTGGGCTATATCCAGCTTGGGCAGAGCGCGCTTACGCTTTCGGGCGGCGAGGCTCAGCGCGTAAAGCTGGCGACGGAGTTGGCGCGGCCTTCGACGGGAAAGACGCTGTATATTCTTGATGAGCCGACGACGGGCTTGCATTTTGCGGACGTGAAAGTCTTGATGGACGTGATTCAGCGGCTGGTGGACAAGGGAAATACGGTGGTGATGATTGAGCATAATTTAGACGTGATTGCGCAAGCTGACCACATCATTGACCTCGGCAAAGACGGAGGCTGGCGCGGCGGCACGATTATCGCCGAGGGCACTCCCGAAGAGGTCGCAAAGGTTGATGAGAGCTACACGGGCAAGTATGTGGGCGAATTGCTTGAGAGGGAACGCCTCCGCGACGCTCTGGGGGAAACTGAATGATTTTCGGTGAATTGTGCGATACCATTTTTGCATTGTGCAAAAACAAAAATGATACGAAATTACACAGCGAAGAACTTGAAGCAGAGATTTTTTCGCTTTCAAAAACAGAGCTTATTCCACTTGTCAGTAACGCGGGAATAATTCCCGAATCAATCGCGCATGACTCGTCGGAAGAAAAACTGTTCACAAAGGCAACCGAGATTATTCTTGCAAAATGCTTTCAAGAGCTAGGTCTGAAAGCTGAAACGATAAAAACTCGTTCTGGTTGTGCTGATGTAAGCGCAAAAAGCAGGTTTCATAATTATTCGCTTGTAGCGGACGCAAAAGCTTTTCGCTTGAGCAGAACGGCAAAAAATCAAAAAGATTTTAAAGTCGAAGCAATGGATTCATGGCGAAAGGAAGCTGATTATGCGGTGCTTGCTTGTCCGTATTTTCAATATCCTAAAAAGGCGAGTCAAATCTATGAACAGGCAATAACGCGCAATGTGCTGTTGTTTTCGTGGGAGTATATTCGTTTTTTGCTTGAAAACGATATTGCTGAAAACGAAAAGATTGATTTGTCTTTTGTCTGGAATCAAAGTGCGTTCATTGCTCATTCGATTACTGCTGATAAAATTCAAAATCGTTTTTTGGAAGCGCAGGACAAAAATATTGTTCTTCAGCTTGGTTTGGAATACCGTAATTTTCTTTCTGCGCTAAAAAAAGACAAAGAAGAGATAATCTGCCGAAGCGAAAAAGAAATTGCATATTGGCAAAAAAAGCGTAACGAAATACAGAGTTATACGCGCGAAAAAGCGGTTTCCGAACTCATTTCGTCGCTCAAAATCAATGAGAAAATCAGCGCGATTGAATCTTTTTCTGTGTCTTTGATGGAAGAGGATTTGGAGAAAAACAATGATGAATGATGTATTTTTAGGCGATTGTACTCAACTGATGAAGTCGGTACAGAACGAATCTGTGCATTTGATTTTGAGCGATATTCCCTATGGTATTGGCTATGAAGAATGGGACGTGCTTCACGACAACTCGAATAGCGCATATCTTGGCTCTAGTCCCAGTCAAGAAAAAGCTGGTGCTATTTTTAAAAAGCGCGGAAAGCCGCTGAATGGTTGGTCAGAGGAAGATAGGCTGATTGCAAAGCAATATTACGAATGGGTTACAAGCTGGG